>NZ_AHHC01000001.1:0-6057 GCF_000242655.1 Pseudomonas sp. PAMC 25886 | reverse complement strand
GCTTGCGTGGATGCCTGCGACACCACCGCCGGCAACCCCGGCAAATAGACACACAGCAGCAAGGTGCCCGACCACACCGTGTAGCACACGGTGGTCAGCGGGCTGTAGCGCCGGGAATAGTGTTTCTGAAGGGTGAAGTAGAGGCTCCACGACAGCGCCGCCACCAGGATCATCAAGCCACGGGGGTCGATCTCGCCCAGGCCATGCTCGCCCCAGATCACCACCAGCACCCCGCTCAACCCCAACAGCACGCACCCCCAGCGCCAACCGGTGACGCGCTCCTTCAACCCGAAAAACGCCACCAGCACCGTAAACAGCGGAACCGACTGCGCCAGCACACTGGACGCGGCAGCCGTGACAAATTGCTGGCCGAAGTTGATGGTCAGGTGGTGCAGGAAAATCCCGAAGAACCCCAGCACCAGCAGCCACGGCAAGTCCCGCAGGCGTGGCCGCTCGATCCTCATGACCAATGCCACACCGGCCATCAATACCGAAGCAATCGAGAACCGCCCCAAGGCTAACTGGCCCGGGCTGTAGCTGAGCAAGGCCATATGCACACCAATCGGCGAATACGCCCAACAGAGGATGACGCTGGCAGTGACTAGCGTAAGCTTTACAGGTGACGGGGCATTCATGAACGGCGTCCAGCAGTGGGAATGCCGTCAGTCTTGGCCCCGCCAAGGCGCAGGACAATTAACCGTTTCTGACTTCTGTAATCACTGGAACTGAGCGATGGAACTGGCCCAACTGAAAATGGTGAAAGCCGTGGCGCAAACCGGCAGCGTGGCCCAGGCCGCCCTGCAATTGCACTGCGTGCCGTCCAACATCACCACGCGCATCAAGCAGCTGGAAAGCGAGTTGGGCACCCCGCTGTTCATTCGTGCCGGGCGCGGGCTGGCGATCAGTGCGGCCGGCGAAGTGTTTCTCGACTACTGCGAACGCATCCTGGCGTTGGTGGAAGAGTCCAAGCGCGCCGTCGACAGCAACGCGATTCCCCGCGGCAAACTGCGCATCGGCGCGGTGGAATCCAGCGCCAGTGGCCGGTTGCCGCCGTTGTTGGCCGAATACCATCGACGTTATCCACAAGTGGAGCTGGAACTGGTAACCGGCGCCTGGGCTCAGCTACTCGATGACCTGCAACACCACCGCATCGATGCCGCGCTGGTGGCCGCCGGCGGCAAACGCCCGAAGCTCGAACAAAGCGTGGTCTACAGCGAGCGCCTGGTGCTGATCACCAGCGCTTCCAGCGCGCCGATCGAGGATGCCCGGGACCTGGCCGGCCGCACCTTGCTGGTCTGGCCGCCCGGCTGCCCGTACCGCGCCGCCCTGGAAAACTGGCTCAAGCCCCACGACATCAAGCCGGCCATCGCCAGCTATGCCAGTTGGGGCACGATCATTGGCTGCGTCAGCGCGGGGATTGGCGTGGCACTGGCGCCGGAAGGCATCCTGGCGCGCTACGAGCAGGCCAACCAGTTGACGTCCTATCGTTTTGACGAATTGGCAGCGGTGGACAACCTGCTGTTCTGGCACAAGGACACCCAGCGCCACTTGGCGCGGGACGCTTTTGCCGGGCTGCTGCGGGAAACATTCGGCTAACCCGTTGCAACATGTTTCAGCTATCCTGCCGCGAAATTAATTCAAATTGTAAGGGACTACCATGAATTACTTCCGCCTGGTGTTGGCGGCGGCCGCTCTGAGCCTGCCTGTCGCACCCGCTTTTGCCGCCCCCACGCCGGCGCCTGTTGAAGCCACCGCCCCCGCCGAAGCTCCCGAAACCGCCGAGCACTTTCTGGCGTCTCTCAAGCAGAAGACCGGCACGGTCACCCTGCCCGGCGACATTGCGACCCTCAAGCTCAACGATGAGTTCTACTACCTCGACCCCGCAGACACCGAGCGCCTGTTGACCGATGGCTGGGGCAACCCACCGGGCTTCAAGACCCTGGGCATGATCGTGCCGAAAGCCGTCAGCCCATTGTCTGAGCGCGGCTGGGGCGTGATCGTCAGCTACAAGGCCGACGGGCACATTTCGGACGAAGACGCCGCGAAAATCGACTACACCGAACTGCTCAAGCAAATGCAGGAAGAAGACGTCGAAGACAACAAGGCGCGCCAGAAACAGGGTTACGCCGGCCTGCACCTGCTGGGCTGGGCCGAGCCGCCGCACTATGACGACACCACCCACAAGATGTACTGGGCCCGTGAACTAAAGGCCGACGACGCCAAGCAGACCACCCTCAACTACAGCATCCGCGTGCTGGGCCGTGAAGGCGTGCTGGAACTCAACGCCGTCGCCGGGATGTCCGACCTGGCCACCATCAAGCAGGAACTGCCCAAGGTCCTGGCCTTTACCAACTTCACCGATGGCAACCTGTACACCGACTTCAACCCGAAGACCGACAAACTCGCGACCTACGGCCTCGCGGCACTGGTTGCCGGCGGGATCGCCGCCAAGGCCGGGCTGTTCGCCAAGATCGGCATCTTCCTGCTGGCGGCGAAGAAATTCCTGGTGGTCGGCGTCGTGGCGCTGTTCGCCGTCATCCGCAAACTGTTCAACCGCAACAAGGCCTGATTCGCGGGCATAAAAAAGCCGCGGCGTGCCTGGCACACCGCGGCTCACAGAACAACTTCAGCTTTTCGCAGGGGCCAACCTGGCGTATTGGTCCTGGCTGATCCAGCCTTTGGAAGAGCGGCCCTCGCCATTGATGTACTCCACCTGGGCCCAGCCATCCTTGAACGCCAGCACCGCGACCACATCGTCCTTGACCACGTAGGCACGATGACTGGCCTTGGCGTCCGGGGTTTTCTGCAGGAAGGCCTTGTCGGCCGAGACAGTGACCAAGCCAATCCACTTTTTGGCAGCCGTCTGGGTCAGGTCCAGGCCGGTGGCAATTTCGGGCATCAACACGCTGACACAGCCGGGATGTTCGCGGCCCTTCTCCACGGTCAGCGTCACGCCGTCCGAGGACGCAGCGACGGTTCCCGGATACGCCGCATCCAGCCACGTGGACACCGACGCCTTCGCGCCATCGACCTTGCCCTGCAGGAAGAACGTGCACGTGCGGGTCACGCCCTCGCCCATCTCCTCAGAATAAAAACCTTCCACCTGATGCTCAGGCGTCACGGCCAGCATCAGCCCTTCGTACTTGCCCGAGTGCAACGTGGCGGCAAACACGGGCGTACCCACCACACACACGAAAGAGGCAACCCACAACCGGGACAGGCAATGTTTGAACGGCATTCTATTTTTTCCCTTCAAGTGCTTCGTAGGCTTTTTTGATGCGTTGGTCATAGTCGCCATAATCCTTGCCGTTATAGTTCAGCGCCATGGCGGCGTAATCCTTGTTCTTCATGGCCTTGACCAGTGCCGGGCTCTGGCTGCAAAAACCGAGGAAGGCCTTTAGTTGATGCCCGGCATTAATCTTCATCGCCACCACCAATTCAAACACCGTTTTATAACCGCATGCCGTGAAGTTGGAGCCCATTATCTGAAACATGCCCCAGGAGGCCGACTTCAAGGCCGCTTCCTGATCCAGCGCAAAAGCGGTGGCCATGGTTTCCCAGGCCTTGGTCTGGTCCTTGTTATTGGCCTTCCACTGAGGCCCGGCCTTCTTCACGTAGGGGTACGACAACAGCGGGTGGGTCTGATCGTATTTATGGTGGGTGTACTTGCGAAAGTGGTGTCCTTCAAAAGCGATCACCGGCAACTTTGCCGGCCCGAAACCGGAGCGCCCGCCCGACTCCACCGTGGCGAAGGCCTTGATGATATTGACGGATATGCCGTTACCCAACTGCGTGGCGGCGTTCTGGAAATCCGTGTCCGTCAGCGTCGTCCCGCCGTCGCACGTGGCCTGGAGCATCATCTGCCGGTTGCGCCGCTCGGCCTCGATCATTGCCCGCATGCGGTCCAGGTAATTATTGACGGTCGCCTGGACCATGTCGGAGCTGGTGTTGCCGAACACATTCAGGAAGGTCGGAATGCGCAGGGTCGGGTGCGGCTTGACCGGCACCTTCACCGCCTCTTCGATCAGGCTATTGAAGGTGCGCCCGGTGGGGTCGATAACACCATCCGGGTGAGCGTACTTGAGGTAGCGGAACTGATACTGGCTGATGCACTGCACCAGCTGGCCGTCGCACTTGCCGTTTTCGGCCAAGGGAAAACCCAACTTGGGAATGATCAAGTTGAACAAGTACTGGACGCACTGAACGTCGGCGGGCAAGTTGCGGGCTTTGCCCGGCGCCCCGACGGAAGCGCTGATGAGAGTAGGCAACCCTTGCAGGCTTTTCATTACCGACATCCTTGTTAGTTGGGGTGGATGAGCCCTAAAGCGCCATCACTTTAATATCATCCATGTGCCATCGACATATTTAGAAATATGTCGCTGGCGCAAACTAACAAGGCGAAATTGGGTTGTCCAGAGTGGATTCTTGAAGTTGTGAAAGGGCACTCACAGTCTTTTTTCGATAACGATTGCTATGCGGCGGGTGAGCGCTTTGCCAACGGACGAACAGCAGAAATCGCTTCGCACTTGACGATTGTCAGCGAAGGGTCTCATAAGCGTATTTTTTTGAATCAAGGAGGGTGGCGTTATGGAGGCAACCCCACCAGCCACACCCCGGCACACAATGTTCCCGCTGTGGCTGCTGCCTTCCGGCTCTGACCAGGTTCACGGGTAATCGTTGCGGGGGGACCGATGGGGTCACCATAACGACGCTCGCCTCTCGGCAAGCGGGGCCATTGTACCGATCTCATCGGAAGTTACAACCGTTCGCGCGGGATTAAAAATATGAAGGGCTTCAAGCACTTGCCTATTGGGCCTGGAGCACCTCATCCGCCCTGCCGCCCTCTTGCTGGATCACCAGGTGAATGAAGTGCAGCTTGGCAATCACCGCCGGCGGCAGGACGAACGGATAGAAATCCGGCTGGCCCATGCTGCGGGACAGTTCGTTGAGCATGCCGGCCAGCTCGATCCAGGCATTGACGAATGACAGGAATGCCGCGCCACCGGGATGCTCAGGGTCGTAGAGGGTGCTGAGGGGGAATGGCTGGTAATCCAGGTCCATCTCCCGGGCGCTCATGCCGAAGCCCAGCGCGGTGTCGACGGCGTCCATCATGTGCAGGTAATGCGCCCAGGTTTCCGCCCAGTCTTCCCACGGGTGCATGGTGGCGTAGGCGCTGACGCAGGTTTGCTGCCAGTCCGGGCGCGGGCCGTTCTGGTAGTGCTGCTCAAGGGCGTCGGCGTAGCTGGCGCGCTCGTCACCGAACAACGTGCGGAATGGCTCCAGCCAGTGGCTGTTGGCGATCAGGCGGTCCCAGTAGTAGTGGCCGACCTCATGGCGAAAATGCCCGAGCAAGGTGCGGTAAGGCTCGCGCATCTGCACACGGATTTTTTCGCGGTGGGCGTCGTCGGCTTCCTTGATGTCGAGGGTGATCAGGCCATTGGCGTGGCCGGTGGTGGGTGCGTTGCCTTCCAGGTCGATGCCGACAAAATCGAAGGCCAGGCCGGTGTCTTCATCGACGGTCTTGGGGATGACCTGCAAACCCAGGCTGATCAGTTGCGCGACCAGACGGCGCTTGGCGGTTTCGACCTTGCGCCAGCGTTCGGGGTTTTCAGGGATCGACAGGTCGGGGATGGTGCGATTCAGGCTACAGGCCACGCATAAGGCCTGGCCGCTGTCGGAAGGCACCAGCCAGTTGCAGGCAGCCGGGCTGTCGAGGTTGGCACAGCGACGAAATACGCCAGCTTCAGGGTCGGCGTCCAGCAGCCAGGTGTCGGCGTACGGGCCGGGCTGCAGGGAGGACAGGCGGCTCTGCGCCGGCTGGTAGCCCAGCAGCGCCGAACAGGCCAGGCACTGGCTGTTGCGAAAGAACAGCGACTGCCCACAGCGACACTGCCAGACCTTGCTGTTGCGCGAGGATTCGGCCATGAACGGTGCGGCGATGCGCGAACTGAGTTGTTCGAAGAAGCGGTACATGGCGATCTCTCCCTGGGCTGCCCAAGACTAGATCATTTCCTGCCGATGATCGTTCCCACGAATTGTAGGAGCCGGCTTGCCGGC
>NZ_AHHC01000002.1:0-5282 GCF_000242655.1 Pseudomonas sp. PAMC 25886 | reverse complement strand
TAGCCGATGTCGGCGCGGTGCAGCACCTGCACCGAGGCCGGCACCAGCGTCACGCCCATGCCCGCACCGACCAGGCCGATGGCGGTCTGCAATTCGTTGGTCCATTGCGCAACCTTAAGGCTCAAACCGTGGGCGTCGAACAACGCGATCACATGGTCGGCGTAGCTCGGTCGCGGGTTGCCGGGGTAGAGCACGAACGGTTCTGCGGCCAGCTGCGCAAGCGTTGCCGGAGCACCGAGCAGGGGATGCCCGGCCGGCAGCACCGCCACCAGCCGATCCTCCACCAACACCCGCTGCACGATGGCCGGGTCGTCGATGCGAATCCGCCCGAAGCCCACGTCAATCCGCCCGGCCTTGAGGGCTTCGACTTGTTGCAGGGTGGTCATCTCGGAAAGCCCCAACTCCAGCTCCAGGCCATCGTGGCTGCGCAGCCGGCGGATCAATTCGGGCAGCACGCCATACAGCGTCGACGGCGCAAAACCGATGCCCAGCCAGGTCTTTTGGCCAAGGCCGATGCGCCGGGTGTTGTCGCACACCTTGCCCAGTTGTTCGAGCAGCACATTGGCGTGCTCATAGAAAAACCGCCCAGCCTCGGTCAGGCGCAACGGCCGCCCGCGCTCCAGCAAGACCACGCCCAGTTCGTCCTCCAGTTGCTGGATCTGCCGACTCAACGGCGGCTGGGCAATGTGCAGGCGTTCGGCGGCGCGGGTGAAGTTGAGGGTTTCACCCAGCACCTGGAAGTAACGCAGATGGCGCAGTTCCATAAAGACTCCATTCATACCTTAAGGGTATTGTTCGAGACCCATTCTATATTGGAAGCCAGCAGAGATCCGGAACAGAATCAGGCCAAATCTATAAAGAACCCAACGGGTATTGCCATGCCGATTTGTGCCATCGAGTCGATCGAGACCATCATCGTCGATCTCCCTACCATCCGCCCGCACAAGCTGGCGATGCACACGATGCAGAACCAGACCCTGGTGATCATCCGCGTGCGCTGCGCCGACGGCATCGAAGGCATTGGTGAATCCACCACCATCGGCGGCCTGAGCTACGGCAATGAAAGCCCCGACAGCATCAAAATCAACATCGACCGGCACTTCGCGCCGCTACTGCTAGGCCAGGACGCGAGCAATATCAACGCGGCCATGTTGCGCCTGGAGCGCAGCATTCGGGGCAACACCTTTGCCAAGTCGGGTATCGAAAGCGCCTTGCTCGATGCCCTCGGCAAACGCCTGAATCTGCCGGTCAGCGAATTGCTCGGCGGCCGTGTGCGGGACGCCCTGCCGGTGGCCTGGACCCTGGCCAGCGGTAACACCGAAAAAGACATCGCCGAAGCCGAGAAGATGCTCGACCTGCGCCGCCACCGCATCTTCAAACTGAAGATCGGCGCCGGTGACGTCAGCCAGGACCTGGCGCATGTCATCGCGATCAAAAAAGCCTTGGGCGACCGCGCCAGCGTGCGGGTTGACGTCAACCAGGCCTGGGACGAAGCCGTGGCCCTGCGCGCCTGCAAGGTGCTGGGCGACAACGGTATCGACCTGATCGAACAACCGATTTCGCGCAACAACCGTGGCGGCATGGTGCGGCTCAACCTGTCGAGCCCGGCGCCGATCATGGCCGACGAATCCATCGAATGTGTGGAAGACGCCTTCAACCTGGCCCGCGAAGGTGCGGCCTCGGTGTTCGCCCTGAAGATCGCCAAAAACGGCGGCCCGCGTGCGGTGTTGCGTACCGCAGCGATTGCCGAGGCGGCGGGCATCGGCCTGTACGGCGGCACCATGCTCGAAGGCGGTATTGGCACCCTGGCCTCGGCCCATGCCTTTCTCACCTTGAACAAACTGGCGTGGGACACCGAGTTGTTCGGCCCGCTGCTGCTCACCGAAGACATCCTGGCCGAGCCGCTGGTGTACCGCGATTTCCACCTGCATGTCTCCACCGCTCCGGGCCTGGGCCTGGCCATCGATGAAGAGCGCCTGGCGTTCTTCCGTCGCGACCAATAACAAGAGGACACCTGCGATGTTGTTCCACGTAAAAATGACCGTGAACCTGCCCGTCGACATGAACCCCGAGCGCGCTGCTGCCCTCAAGGCTGAAGAAAAAGCCTTCTCGCAGCGGCTGCAAGAGCAAGGCAAATGGCGCCACCTGTGGCGCATCGCCGGGCTGTATGCCAACTACAGCGTGTTCGATGTCGACAGCGTGCAGGAACTGCATGACCTGCTGATGCAACTGCCGCTTTATCCTTACATGGCCATCGAAGTGAATGCCCTGTGCCGGCATCCGTCGTCGATCCGTGAGGATGATCGCTGAGTCTGTTTTTTCACCTAATAATTACAAGATGAGGATTGCACCATGTCCATCCGACTTTCCCAGACTGCTCACGCCCAACAGTTTCTCGAAGAAGCCAGCGGCAACCTTAACGACGGCGGCAACCCACGGGCCAAGGCGCTGATCTACCGGATCCTGCGGGACACGGTGAACATCATCGAAGACCTGGAAGTGACCCCGGAAGAGTTCTGGAAGGCGGTCAACTACCTCAACGAACTGGGCAAGAACCAGGAGGCCGGGTTGCTCGCGGCAGGCCTGGGCCTGGAGCATTACCTGGACATGCTGATGGACGCGGCGGACGAGGAAGCCGGCAAATCCGGCGGCACCCCGCGCACCATCGAAGGCCCGCTGTATGTGGCCGGCGCGCCGCTGTCCAAATACGAGGCGCGGCTGGATGACGGGCTGGATCCGGGTGTGCCGCTGTTCATGCAGGGCCAGGTACGCGACACCCACGGCAAGCCGCTGGCGGGGGCGATTGTCGATGTGTGGCAGGCCAACACGGGCGGCACGTATTCGTGGTTTGACGGCACGCAGTCGGAGTTCAACCTGCGCCGTCGGATCGAGACCGATGCCCAGGGCAACTATCGTTTTCGCAGCATCGTGCCGTCCGGGTACGGCTGCCCGCCGACCGGTCCGACTCAGCAATTGCTCGACCAGTTGGGGCGCCACGGGCAGCGGCCGGCGCATATCCACTTCTTCATCTCGGCACCGGGCCACCGGCACCTGACCACGCAGATCAACCTGTCGGACGATCCATACCTGCATGATGATTTTGCCTATGCGACGCGGGATGAGTTGATCGCCGAAATTCGCTTCAGCGAGGACGCGAACCTGGCGAAGGAATTTGGCGTGGAAGGGCAGTTTGCGCAGATTGATTTTGACTTTGAGTTGCAGTCGGCGGCTGCGCCTGTCGAACAGAAACGCATGCAGCGGGTGCGCGCTCTCGAAGACTGATCCCGATCCCTGTAGGAGCCGGCTTGCCGGCGATGACGGTGGTGACTGAACGACCGCTATCGCTGGCAAGCCAGCTCCTACAGGGGGTTGTGGTGTTCGTGTTATTTGCGAACAACCAGATCCAGCAAATCATCCCGATCCTTGATCTTCTGCAGCACAATCTCCGACCGGATATCCATCACCCCCGCCGTGCGGTTCAGGTGGTTCACGATAAAATCCGAAAAGTGCTTGAGGTTGCGCGCCTGCACCCGCAACACATAGTTGCTCGCCCCGGTAATCACATACGCACTGGCCACCTCCGGCCACCCTTGCACCTTCTTGATGAACGTCTCGTGCCAATCCTCCACGTCCTGGCGCAACGACAGGTGGACGATGGCCTCCAGCTCAATCCCCAGGTGCTCGGCGTTCAACACCGCCCGATACCCACTGATGATGCCCTCGCTCTCCAGCAGGCGTAAACGCCGCAGGCAGGCCGATGGCGACAGGGCGACTTTCTCCGCCAGTTCCTGGTTGCTGATACGGCCATCCTGTTGCAGGAAATGCAGAAGGCGCAGGTCGGTAGCGTCGAGCATCATGGTTAGAATAAATCCGCGTGTTTGGGGGTTAAATTCGAATTTCCTACAGCTTAATTAGCCTGTTGCCCACCACTTTGCACGAAAATTCTCTAAAGCTTCGTTCATTATTTGGCTCATTGTTACTACAAGAACAGGACTGACCATGACCACCCGCACCCATTGCCTGACCCTCGACGCCCAGGATCCGCTGGCGCCGCTGCGCAACCAATTCGCCTTGCCTGCGGGGGTGATCTACCTCGACGGCAACTCCCTCGGCGCGCGCCCGGTGGCAGCGCTGGAGCGGGCGCACGCGGTGATCGCCGAGGAGTGGGGCAACGGGCTGATTCGTAGCTGGAACAGCGCCGGCTGGGCTGACCTGTCCCAGCGCCTGGGCAATCGCCTGGCACCGCTGATCGGGGCCCGCGACGGTGAAGTGGTGATCACCGATACCACCTCCATCAACCTGTTCAAAGTGCTCAGCGCCGCGTTGACCGTGCAGCGCGAGCGGGCGCCAAGCCGCAAGGTGATCGTCAGCGAAGCGAGCAATTTCCCCACCGACCTGTACATCGCCGAAGGCCTGACCGAACTGCTGCAACAGGGCTACTCCCTGCGCCTGGTCAACAGCCCGGACGAGCTGCCCCAGGCCATCGACCAGGACACCGCCGTGGTGATGCTTACCCACGTCAACTACAAGACCGGCTACATGTACGACATGCAGGCCCAGACCGCGTTGAGCCATGAATGTGGCGCGCTGGCGATCTGGGACCTGGCGCATTCGGCGGGCGCGGTGCCGATCGACCTGCATCAGGCAGGCGCCGATTACGCGATCGGCTGCACCTACAAATACCTCAACGGTGGGCCCGGCTCCCAGGCGTTTGTGTGGGTCAACCCGGCGCTGGTGGATGTGGTCACGCAGCCGCTGTCGGGCTGGTTCGGGCATACCCGGCAGTTCGCCATGGAATCGCGTTATGCGCCGAGCCAGGGCATTGCGCGCTACCTGTGCGGCACCCAGCCGATTACCTCGCTGGCGATGGTGGAGTGTGGCCTGGATATTTTTGCCCAGACCGACATGGCCAGCCTGCGCACTAAATCCCTGGCGTTGACTGACCTGTTTATCGCGTTGGTGGAGTCCCGTTGCGCCGCCCACGAATTGACCCTGATCACCCCGCGTGAACATGCCCGGCGCGGCAGCCACGTCAGCTTTGAACACCCGCAAGGCTACGCGGTTATCCAGGCCCTGATCGCCCGTGGCGTGATTGGTGATTATCGCGAGCCGCGGATCATGCGGTTCGGGTTTACGCCGTTGTACACCAGCTTCACTGAGGTCTGGGACGCGGTGGAAATCCTTGGCGAAATTCTCGACCAGAAAACCTGGGACCAGCCGCAATTCAAAGTTCGCCATAGCGTTACCTGATACAACACAAAACCCCTGTAGGAGCCCGGCTT
>NZ_AHHC01000003.1:0-208 GCF_000242655.1 Pseudomonas sp. PAMC 25886 | reverse complement strand
TGTAGGAGCTGGCTTGCCGGCGATGGTCGTTAACGATGACGTTGGCATCCTGATTCAACGCGGCGCTCTCAGGTTCTTCGCCGGCAAGCCGGCTCCTACAGAAAAGCGGCTCTGCTTTTGCTCTGGCTTCTACCACTCAAGCCGGCCTGTAGGCCGCTGTGCTTTTGCTTTTGATCTTGATCTGGCTCTGACTGCCCCAATCAGCCCG
>NZ_AHHC01000004.1:0-9246 GCF_000242655.1 Pseudomonas sp. PAMC 25886 | reverse complement strand
GATCAGTTTGTGGGCGAGCTGGTTGGCGTGCTGGTTGAGTTGGCGATAGCTCAGTTGATGTTCGCCAAAGACCAGGGCTGGTGCCTCCGGCGTGGCGGCCACCTGGGCCTCGATCAACTGTTGCACGCCGTGGTCCAGCGGGTACTGGGTGCGGGTGTTGTTCCATGCGCTGACGATCTGTTGCTGCTCGGCGCGGTCCAGCATCGGCAGGTCTGCAACCCGCTGGTGTGGTTTCTCAAGAAGGCTTTGCAGCAGTTGTTGCCAATGCCGACCGAGGCGCTCAATGGTGGCGGCGTTGAACAGGTCGGTGGCGTAGGTCAGGGTTGCGCCCAGACCTTCGGCCGATTCGATGGTGCTGAGGGTCAGGTCAAATTGCGAGGTATTGCCTTCCCAGTCCAACCCCTCGACCTGCAGCGCCGAAGGCAGTGATTGGCCTTCGGTAGCGCTGCGTTTGTCGGCACTCTGGTGGTTGAACATCACTTGGAACAGCGGGTTATGGCTGAGGCTGCGCTCCGGTTGCAACGCCTCCACCAGTTGTTCGAACGGCAGGTCCTGATGCGCCTGGGCATCCAGTGCATGTTGCTTGACCTGTTGCAGCAGATCTTCGACCCGCAGTTGCGCGCTGAACTCGGACTTCATGATTTGAGTGTTGACGAAGAAGCCGATCAGCCCCTCGGTTTCGACCCGGTTGCGGTTGGCAATCGGCACGCCGACGCGGATATCGTGTTGGCCGCTGTAGCGATGCAACAGGATCTGGAATGACGCCAGCAACAGCATGAAGGGCGTAATACCGAGGCTATGGGCCAACTGTTGCACCGCGTCGCCCAGGCCAGGCGCCAGGGTGAGTGGCAAGTGGGCACCACGGTAGCTTTGTTCAGCCGGGCGCGGGCGATCTGTCGGCAACTCCAATACGCTGTTTGCGCCGGCCAATTGGCTGGTCCAGTACGCCAACTGGCGTTCGCGCTCGCCGGCTTGCATCCATTGCCGTTGCCATACGGCATAGTCGGCGTACTGGATCGGCAAGGGTGCCAGCGAGTGAGGCTGCCCGGCCTGGGCGGCGCTGTACAGGGTGATCAGTTCTTCAACCATCAACTGCACCGACCAGCCATCGGAGACGATATGGTGCTGGGTGAGCACCAGCACATGCTCATCGTTTGCCAGGCGCAGCAGCCTGACCCGCAGCAGTGGGCCCTGTTGCAGGTCGAACAGTTGCCGGGTTTCGTGCTCCACAAAGGCCTTGATCGTGGCATCGTCCGGCGTGCCGTTCAGGGTCTCAACCACAAGGGGCCTGGGCGCCTGGGCGCCGATGACTTGCCGGGGTTGTTCGTTGTCCACCACGAAAGTCGTACGCAGGGCCTCGTGGCGGGCGATCAGTTGGTTGAAGGCTTGCTCCAGCGCCGCCACATCCAGCTTGCCCTTGAGGCGCAGGGCGGCTGGAAGGTGGTAGGCGGCGCTGTGCGGGTCCAGTTGCCAGAGGAACCACTGGCGCTCCTGTGCGTAGGACAGGGGCAGCGGTTGATTGCGTTCGACGGGCACCAGGGGCCGCTCATGCTGCCGGGAGCGGCCTTCCAGGCCTGCAACGAAATCACCGAGCACGCTGCGTTCGAACAGGCTGCGCAGTGCGACGTCAAGGCTCAGGGCCTGGCGCACCCTGGAGATAATCTGGGTCGCCAGCAGCGAGTGGCCGCCCAGGGCGAAAAAGTCATCCGTAAGGCCTACCTGCTCAAGGTTGAGCACGCTTTGCCAGATCCCGGCGACCTGGATTTCCAGCGCCGTTCGCGGCGCCACATAGTGGTTTTGCTGTTGGCTGGCATCCGGTTTGGGCAGGGCCTTGCGGTCCAGCTTGCCATTCGGGCTCAGGGGCAGCACATCGAGGAACATCAGGAAACCCGGCACCATGTAGTCCGGCAGCACCGCCGCCAAGGCAGCCTTGATCGATTGGCGCAACTGCGCTTGCGGCACGGCACTGGCGTGGGGCACCACGTAACCCACCAGTTGCAAACCACTGGCTGCCGGTTGCGCGAGGACAATGGCGTCTCGCACCGCGTCCTGCTCCAGCAACCGGGCCTCGATTTCCCCCAGTTCGATGCGGAAACCGCGAATCTTCACCTGATGGTCGATCCGCCCCACGTACTCGATCACCCCGTCAGCGTTGTAGCGCGCCAGGTCGCCGGTGCGGTACAGCCGGCCGCCACTTTGGCTGAACGGATCGGGCATGAAGCGTTCGGCGGTCAGGTCCGGGCGATTGAAATACCCACGGGCCAGCAACTCGCCGCCGATCACCAGTTCACCCACCACACCTATCGGGGCCGGGGCGCCGCTGTCGTCCAGCAGGTAGATGCTGCGCCCGGCCAAGACCTTGCCGATGGGCATGGTCAACGGCGTGGGGCGTGCGCCGGTCACGTAGTCGGTGCAGTCGAGCGCGGTGACGGTGACGGTGGCTTCGGTGGGGCCGTAGGTGTTGAGCAACTTGACGTGGCCAAGGCCAGCCTGGCCCCACGCGGCAAGGCCTTCGGGCGGCATGGCTTCACCGCCGGCATGCACTTGCTTGAGGCGCCCGTAATCCCGCGGGCCGGCCACGGCGAAGTCCTTGGCCAGCAGGTTCCAGTAGGCGGTGGTCAGGTCGACCACGCTGATCTGGTGCCGGATCAGTTCGCGGTAGAAGGTCTCGGTGTCCCAGATCTCGGTGCCGCGCAGCACCACCGAGGCGCCACAGATCAGCGCCGGGTAAAGCTGCTCGACGAAGCCGTCGAAGTTGAAAGTGGAGAACTGCAGGATGCGGTCGGCACCGTTGAGGTTGAAAAACTCCAGGGACACATAGGCATGCCGAGTCAGCGAAGACTGGTTGATGCCCACGCCTTTTGGCCGCCCGGTGGAGCCCGAGGTGAACATCACATACGCGAGGTTCTCGGCGTGGGCGCGGTTGAGCAGGTTGCTGTCGTCCAGGTCGATCCAGGCCTGCTCGTGGTCCAGGCACAGGTGTTCGACATAGGCGGGAATCGCCAGTCGTTCACGTAAATGGCTCTGGGTCAGTATCAGCCGGGTGCCGCTGTCTTCGACCATGCACAGCAGGCGATCCTGGGGGTATTCCGGGTCCAGCGGCACATAACCGCCGCCGGCCTTGAGCACCGCCAATAGGCCGATGATCATGTCCAGGCCGCGCTCCACGGCGATCCCCACCAGCACGTCGGGGCCGACGCCCAGGCTCACCAGATGCCGGGCCAGGCGATTGGCCCGGGTGTTGAGTTCGGCGTAGCTCAACTGGCGGTCTTCGAAGAGCAAGGCCGGTGCGCAAGGTTGCTTCGCGACCTGGGCTTCAAACAGCTGATGGACCCGCTGTTCGCTCGGGTAATCAAGGCGGGCGCTGCTCCAGTCATGGACCAGCGACTGGTACTCCTGGGTATCCAGCAGGCTGATTTCTGCCAGCGGCAGCTCGGCCGCACCGAGCACATGGTTGAGCAGATTGCTCAAATGCATACCGAGACGCTGCACCGTCGACGTTGAAAAGTGCGCGTGGGCATAGCTGTAATGCAGGGTCAGGGTATCGCCCAGATTGACCGTCAGGGTCAGCGGGTAGCTGGTCTGCTCATGAGTGTGCAATGCCTCGAATTGCAGGCCTTCGGGAGCCCCTTGCTGCAGCACCTCGGAGACCGGATAGTTTTCGAATACCAGGATAGTGTCGAACAGTGCCTCGCCACCACGACCGGCCCAACGCTGGATTTCGTAAAGCGGTGCGTGCTCGTGCTCGCGCAGGCTCAGGTTCAGCATCTGTACGCTTTGCAGCCAACTGCTGACACTTTGCTCCGCCAGCGGGCTGGCCACTACCGGCAAGGTGTTGATGAACAGGCCTATCTGCTGCTCGACTCCGGGCAAATGCGCCGGGCGCCCCGCCACCGTGGCACCAAACGCTACCGTGGCCTGTGCGCTGTAGCGTTGCAGCAGTAACAACCAGGCGGCTTGTACCAGCGTGTTGACCGTGACTTTCTGCTGGCGGGCAAACTCATGCAGGCGCCGGGTCTGCGCGGCTTCCACAACGCAATAGTGTTCACCATAGGCCGGCCCCGATATAGCCGGCATCTGCGTTTGGGCCAGGCGGGTCGGCTGCTCCAGGGGCAGCAACTGCGCCTTCCAGAATGCTTCACTGGCGGCACCATCCTGCTGTTGCAGCCACGCGATGTAATCGCGGTAGCGGCCAACGGCGGCCGGCGGGTTTTGGCCGCTGTAGCGCTGCAACACTTCGCCGAGCAACTGCGAGTTGCTCCAGCCGTCCATGAGGATGTGATGATGGGTGTAAATCAGGTGCCAGTCAGTGTCCGTCAGTTGCACCAAAACCAAGCGTAACAATGGCGGCCGGGCAAGATCAAAAGGTTCGCGGGATTGCGCCTGGGCCAGCGCCTCCAGGGCGGCCGGCACGTCATCACGGTTACGCCAGTCGAGTACGCTGAACGGCAACTGCACCTGGCGGTGCACCACTTGCTGCGCCTGCGACCAGTCGCCGGGCCAGATGAAACCGGTGCGCAGGATGTCCTGGGCGTCGACGGTAGCCTGCCAGGCGGCACGAAAGCGCGCCGCGTCCACCCCCAGCACATTGACGCGCATCTGGTTGATGTAATCGCCGGCGTCCTGCTCGTACAGGCTGTGGAACAACATGCCCTGCTGCATCGGCGACAACGGATACAGGTCTTCGGCCTGGGCCCCCAACTGCGGCAACGCATCCAGCTGGCGCTGGCTGATACCGGCCAACGGGAAATCCGACGGCGTCGCCTGTCCGGCCTCAAGCGCACAGCAATGGGCAATCAACGCCTTGAGTTCGCGGGCATAGTCGTCAGCCAATTGCTGGACGGTCGTGGTCAAGAACATCTCACGGCTGAAACCCCATTGCAGGAACAGTTCCCCGCCGTAGACCTGCCCTTCAACCGTCAGCCAGTTGGCCAACGGCGCCAGGGGGTCCTGGGCCAGGCCATTGCCTTCGGTGGAAGGCACGAACAACGCCGCTTCGTCGAACTGGCGGTCGAATTGCCCAAGGTAGTTAAACGTGATGCGCGGCTGAGCCAGAGCGGCCAGGGCCGCGACCACGGCAGGCTGCGCCAGGTAGCGCAACACACCGTAGCCAATGCCCTTGTCCGGCACCTCACGCAATTGCTCCTTGACCGCCTTGATCGAGTCCGACAGTTCCTGGGCCGGGGTCAGGTTGACCGGGAACAGGCTGGTGAACCAACCAACGGTACGGGTCAGGTCCACGCCGTCAAACAGGTCCTCACGACCATGGCCTTCCAACTGAATCAGGGTACTGCCCTGCCCGCTCCAGCGGCACACCACACGCGCCAGCGCGGTCAGCAGCAGGTCGTTGACCTGGGTTCGATAAGCGGCCGGCGCAAGGGTCAGCAGTTGGCGGGTGGTGTCGGCATCCAGGGTGCAACTGACCTTCTCCTCCAGGTATTGATGCAAGCCGCCGTGGGCATTATCGCAAGGCAAATCCGCCATCGACGCCGCCCCAAGCCGCGCCTGCCAGCCTTCAAGCTGGGGCAGGAAGCGCGCAACGGCGTCTTGCAGCCGGGCGGTCCAGGCTTGATAGGAGGTGGTCTTGCCTGCCAGTTTCGGCACCGTGCTGTCACGCAAACCGGTGTACAGCTGCTGCAAATCATCCAGCAGCACGCGCCAGGACACGCCATCCACCACCAGATGATGGACCACCAGCAGCAAGCGCTGGCTGTGGTCGGGCATCTGCACCAGCAGCGCTCGCAGCAACGGGCCGTCTTGCAGGCTGAGGCTGCGCTGGGCCTCATCACACAGCTCGGCCAGGGCCGCGTTGCTGTCAGCCTGGCGCTGCCATAACACGGATTCAACCGCGGCCTCGCCGTAGTGCTGCTGCCATCCCTCGGCACCCGGCTGATAGCGTAAACGCAGGCCGTCATGGTGGTTGACCAGCTGCTGCAACGCGGCATCCAGGTGCGCCGCCATTATCGGCTCGCGCGGCACCAGCAACAGCGACTGATTCCAGTGCTGGCGCTGGGGGATGTCCTGAGCGAAAAACCACTGCTGCACCGGGCTGAGGGCCGCCGGACCGTGGGCAGCACCCTGGTCGATCGCGGAGTGCAGGCGCAGGCTGGCGACTTGTGCCAGGCTACGCAGGGTCTGGTGCTGGAACACGTCCTTGGGGCTCAGGCTGATCTCGGCCTGGCGTGCCCGGCTGACCACTTGCATGGAGACGATGGAGTCGCCGCCCAGTTCGAAGAAGTTGTCGTCCAGCCCCACGCGTTCAATGCCGAGTAACGTTTGCCAGATCGCCGCCAGCGCTTTTTCCGTGTCGCTGCTCGGCTCGACGTGTTGCCGTGCCGGTTGTGAACTGTCGATGGCCGGCAGGGCCTTGCGGTCGAGCTTGCCGTTGGGGGTCAACGGCAAGTGCTCCAGGAACAGCAAATGTGTGGGCACCATGTACGCCGGCAGCACCTGCTTGAGAGCGGCCTTGAGGGTTTCGCGCAAGGCGTCCTGAGCCTCGGCATCGCCAGATAAATCCGGGTTGGTGGGCACCAGATAAGCCACCAGTTGCTGGCCACTTGGGCTGTCCTGGACCAGTACCGTCAACTCACGTATCGCGGGCTGGCGCGACAGTTGCGCCTCGATTTCCCCCAACTCGATACGGAAGCCGCGCACCTTGACCTGATGGTCGATGCGCCCCTGATATTCCAGCACGCCGTCGTCCAGGTAACGCACCAGGTCGCCGGTGCGGTACAGACGTTCACCACTGGTGGCAAACGGGTTGGGTACATAGCGCTCGGCGGTCAGGGCCGCACGCCCCAAATAGCCACGGGTTATCCCCGCGCCCGCCAGGTAGAGTTCGGCGCACACACCCTGGGGCACGGCCTGCAACCGGGCATCCAGCAGGTAGCTGGCAGTATGGTTGATGGGGCGGCCTATACTCGCGCGACCACCGGTAGCACGCCGGGTATAGGTGGAATAAGTGGTGTCTTCAGACGGGCCATAAAGGTCGTAGACATGCTCGATACCCGGCTGTTGATACAACGCCTCCACCAACGCCTGCTTCAGTGGTTCGCCGGCCAGGTTGATGACGCGCACCCCGGGAGGAATCTGCCCGGTGCGCTGGAGCGCGGCAATCGCCGATGGCACCGTGTTGATCAAGCGCACCCGGTCACGGGCCGGCAGGTCGGGCAACTCCAGGGCGTTGCGGGCGATGATCAGCGAACCGCCGGCGGCCAGGGTCACAAACAACTCCCACACCGAGAGGTCGAAACACACCGAGGTCGAGGCCAATACACCCTGCACATCCTCACGGCTGAAGACCCGCTGCGACCAGTCGATCAGCGCCAGCACGTTGCGATGGGCAATTGCCACGCCCTTGGGCTTGCCGGTGGAGCCCGAGGTGTAGATCACATAGGCCAGGTTGTCCGGGGTTACCGCCGTGACCGCTTCGGTGACAGGCCATGGCGCCAGCAGTGATACCGGATCGTCGAGCAAAATCACTTGGGTATCGGGGATGATCGGCAGGGTTGCCGCCACCGCCTGTTCGGTCAGCAGCAGCAAGGCGCGGCTGTCTTCGAGCATGTAGGCCACGCGCTCGGCCGGGTAGTCCGGGTCCAGCGGCACATACGCGCCACCGGCCTTGAGCACCGCCAGCAGCGCCACCAGCAACGCCTCGGAACGGACCATCGCCACGCCGACGCGCACCTCTGGCCCCACACCGTGCTTGATCAGCAGATGGGCCAACTGATTGGATTGCTGATCGAGTTGCTCATAGGTCAGCTCACGGACGCCAAAGGTGACCGCCAGTGCCTGCGGGGTTTGCCGCGCCTGCTCGGCAATGCGCTGATGGATGCACAGCGCCTCGGGGAAGCTGTCGTGACGGGGATTCCAGTCATGCACGATGCGCTGGTATTCGTCTTCGTCCAGCAGCGGCAAATCGCCGACCGCCTGACGGGGATCGGACACCATCCCCTGCAACAGTCGCAACCAATGGCGCGCCATGCGCTCGATGGTGGCCGGGTCGAACAGGTCATCGGCGTAAGTCAGTGCGGCATGCAGGGTGCCGGACTGTTCATAGGTGTCCAGTGTCAGGTCGAATTGCGTGGTACGGCCTTGCCCTTGCACCAGGCTCAGTTCCAGACCTGACGCGGTGCTGACCGTGGAAATATCCGCCACCTGCGGCTGGTGGTTGTACATCACCTGGAACAGCGGTGTGTGGCTCAAGCTGCGCTCGATATTCAGCGCCTCCACCAGCCGTTCGAAGGGCAGATCCTGGTGGGCCTGAGCGCCAAGGGCCGCTTCCTTGATGGCTGCCAGCAGTTCGTCGACAGGGGTTTGCCCGTTCAATTCAGTGCGCAGTACTTGGGTGTTGACGAAGAAACCGATCAGCCCTTCGATCTCGCTGCGGTTACGGTTTGCAATCGGCACGCCAACCCGAATATCGCCCTGACCGGTGTAGCGGTGCAGCAGCACGTTGAACGCGCCCAGTAGCAGCATGAACAGGGTCACTTGATGCAGCTGGGCACAGGCGCGCAATTGCTCTACCAGCCGGGCGTCGACTGCGAAGGTATGACGTGTACCGCGATAGCTGGGCATGGCCGGACGAGGGTGATCCGTAGGCAGTTCCAGCACCGGATGCTCATTACCCAGGCGCGCCTGCCAGTATTCCAGCTGGCGGGCCTGCTCCCCCGCTTCCAGCCAGCGGCGCTGCCACAGGGCGTAGTCGCTGTACTGGATCGGCAGGGCCGGCAACCGTGGCTGCTCATTGCGCTCATGGGCGTCATAGCAGCGAATGAACTCGTCGATCAGCACGTTCATCGACCAGCCATCGGAAACGATGTGGTGCAAGGTCAGCAGCAGCACGTGTTCCTGCTTGGCCAGCTTGAGCAAGTGCACCCTCAGCAAAGGGCCGTTGGCCAGGTCGAAGGGCAGCAGCGACTGGCGGGTGGCGGCCTGTGTCACCGCCTGCTCGCGCTCGGCTGGCGCCAGGGCGCTGAGGTCTGATTGCTCGATGGCCAGCGGCGACTGTGCGGCCACTTGCAACAGACTATCATCCGCCTGGCGCTGGAACACCGTGCGCAAAGTCTCATGGCGGGCCACCAGGCTGGCGAACGCCTGCTCAATTGCCGGCAGGCTCAACGCCCCTTTCAGCCGCACCGCCCCCGGCAGGTTATAGGCGCCACTGGCAGGATCCAGTTGCCACAGAAACCACATCCGCTGCTGCGCGTAGGACAGCGCCTGCCGGTCCTCGGCCTCCACTCCTGC
>NZ_AHHC01000005.1:0-1965 GCF_000242655.1 Pseudomonas sp. PAMC 25886 | reverse complement strand
GTGCGCAAGGTTGCTTCGCGACCTGGGCTTCAAACAGCTGATGGACCCGCTGTTCGCTCGGGTAATCAAGGCGGGCGCTACTCCAGTCATGAAGCATCAGGTGCCGTTCTTCACGGCCCAGCATCTCCAGTTCACCCAGGCGTTGCTGCGGATTGCGAACGATGGACTGCAGCAGGTTTTGCCAATGCCCGGCGAGGCGCTGGATGGTCCGGGCTTCAAACAGGTCGATGGCATAGGTGAGGGTTGCAAGCAGCCCATCGGCAGACTCGGTGGTATCCAGGGAGAGGTCGAACTGAGTGCTGGGCAGCGTGCCTTCCAGTACTTCAAGGCTCAGGCCGGGAAGTGTGACGCTGTTTTGAGGCTGCACGCTGGCATGGTTGTACATCACCTGGAACAGCGGGCTATGGCTGAGGCTGCGTTCCGGTTGCAGCGCCTCCACCAGTTGTTCGAAGGGCAGGTCCTGGTGGGCCTGGGCATGCAAGGCATGATGCTTGACCTGTTGCAGCACCTCGACAAACCGGGACTGGCTGTTGAGCTCTGCGCGCAGCACCTGGGTGTTGACGAAAAATCCGATCAGCCCTTCGGTTTCCACGCGGTTGCGGTTGGCAATCGGCACGCCGACACGGATATCGGTTTGCCCGCTGTAGCGATGCAACAGGGTCTGGAACGAGGCCAGCAACAGCATGAACAGCGTCACGCCTTGCTGCTGGGCCAATTGTTTGAGTGACTGATTCAGCTCGCTGCCCAACGCCAGTTCCAGCTGGGCCCCACGATAGCTTTGCTCGGACGGCCGAGTGTGGTCGGTGGGCAGTTCCAGTACTGTGTGCTCATCGCCCAATTGCCCCGTCCAGTAGGTCAGTTGGCGCTCGCGCTCCCCGGCTTCCATCCACTGGCGTTGCCACACGCCATAGTCGGCGTACTGCACGGGCAGGTCTGGCAGGCTGACGTCCTGTTGCTGGCTGAAGCCTGTGTATAGGGCAATCAACTCCTGGATCATCACGTTGATCGACCAGCCGTCGGAGACGATATGGTGCTGGGTGATGATCAGGACGTGATCGTCATCCGCCAGTTTCAGCAGTTTGACCCGTAACAACGGGCCGTGCTGCAGATCGAACAACTGCTGGATTTCGTGTTCGACACACGCCTGGATCGCCTGCTCGTCGGCCCCCGGCCGCGACTCGACGGTGATTGCCAGGTGGGTGTGAGTGGCAATTCGTTGCAGGGTGCGATCGCCGTCCTGGATGAACGAGGTGCGCAGGCTTTCATGGCGGGCAATCAGCCGGTCAAAGCAGCGTTGCAGCGCCTGTGTGTCCAGGTTGCCCCGCAGGCGCAAGGCCGCCGGGATGTGATAAGCGGTGCTCTGGGGATCCAGTTGCCAGAGGAACCACTGGCGTTCCTGAGCGTAGGACAACCGCAGCGGCTGATCACGCTCGACCCTTACCAACGGCGGCTCTTGGCGGGCCGGTTGCTGCTCCAGGGTAGCGACGAACGCCTGTAAGGTGCTGCTCTCGAACAGGTTGCGCAGGGGCACATTGGTGTTGAGGGCATGACGTACCCGGGAGACGACCTGGGTGGCCAGTAGTGAATGGCCGCCCAGCTCAAAGAAGTCGTCGTGCAGGCCGACGGTTTCGCGCTTGAGCACGTCTTGCCAGATCGCTGCGATTTGTTGCTCCAACGGGCTTTGTGGTGCCACGTAGGCTTTTTGCAGCAGGCTTGCATCGGGTTTTGGCAGGGCCTTGCGGTCCAGTTTGCCGTTCGGGCTCAGGGGCAATTGATCGAGGAAGATCAGTTGGGCGGGCACCATGTAATCAGGCAAGTGTTCGCCCAGGCGTTGCCTGATTTCGCTGCGCAGTTCACCGGCGTCACGGGCTTCGGTCGGCACTGCATAGGCGACCAACTGCCCATCAGCGGCGATCACCACGGCTTCGCGCACGCAGTCCAGTCCCATCAGGCGGTTTCGATTTC
>NZ_AHHC01000006.1:0-42718 GCF_000242655.1 Pseudomonas sp. PAMC 25886 | reverse complement strand
CGATGATGGAGGATTACCTCAAGTTCATCGCGAACCGTCGTTTGTCGCAGATTGGGTTGAAGGAAGAGTATCCAGGGACGACGAATCCGTTCCCGTGGATGAGCGAGATCATGGACTTGAAGAAAGAGAAGAACTTCTTCGAGACCCGTGTGATCGAGTACCAGACTGGCGGCGCGCTGAGCTGGGATTGATTTAAAGCGGCCCCTTCGGGGGCCGTGTTGTTTCACCTGTCGATGTTTTTTTATGCCCAATCAAACCATCAAGACACCCTGCGTCGGCCTGTGCTCCACCGTTTACGGAGACCTGGTGTGCCGGGGCTGCAAGCGCTATCACCATGAGGTGATTCAGTGGAACGGCTACAACGCCGAGGAAAAACAGGCGGTGTGGCTGCGCCTGGAACAACTGCTGGTGCAGGTGATGACCAGCAAGCTGCAGGTGCTGGACCCGCAACGCCTGCGCCAGCAACTGGAGGACCGCAAGATCCGGTTTGTGCCCCACCAGTCGCCGTATTGCTGGGCGTATCAGTTGATCGCTCGGGGCGCGCGGGTGATTTCCAAGCTGGATGCGTATGGCTTGGCGCTGCTGCCGGAGTTTCGCGAGCGCAATCTGGCGGATTTGCGGGATGCGATTGATCGGGAGTTTTTCCTGTTGTCCGAGGCGCATTACGAGCGGTACATCGCACCGGGGTTTCTGCGGGAGTCTTTTGGGGCGCCGTTGATAGCCAGTACTTTGGGATAAACACCGACTAATGTAGCGAGGGAGCTTGCTCCCGCTGGAGTGCGCAGCGCTCCCAGGGTTTTGGGGCCGCTTCGCAGCCCAGCGGGAGCAAGCTCCCTCGCCACAGTTTTTGTTGTGTCAGCACACCCAGGACGCATCTCGCTCTGTCTGCAACGCGTACCGCTCTATCGCCTGCTGGCAAACCTGCCTGTCCAGACTCCCCTGCTCCACCAACGCCGTCAGCGCCGCCAGCACGAGGTGATAGCGATCTACCTCAAAGAAATCCCGCAACGCCGCCCGGGTATCGCTGCGACCAAAACCATCCGTACCCAGCACGGTATAAGCCGAATCCACGTATGACCCAATCATCTGCGGCACCGCCCGCACGTAGTCAGACACCGCCACCACCGGCGCGCCCTTGGGCAAGCACTCCGCCAGGTGGCTGCGCCGCGCCGGCTGCTGCGGATGCAGGCGATTCCAGCGTTCCACCTCGCGTGCGTCCCGGGCCAGTTCGCTGAAGCTGGTGACACTGAACACTTCAGCTTCAACCTTCCAATCGTCTGCCAGCAACTGCGCCGCCGCCTGGGCTTCACGCACCAGCGTGCCGGCACCGAGCAAGCGCACCTTGCCGCCCACCTGCCCGCTCAACCGGTACAGGCCTTTGATGATCGCCCCTTCGACACCGTCCGGCAGGCTCGGCTGCGGGTAGTTTTCGTTCATCAGGGTCACGTAGTAGAACTCGTCGACGTCGTGCTCCAGCATCTGGCGCATGCCATGGTCGAGGATGACCGCAAACTCGCCGGCAAACGCCGGGTCGTAGGCGCGGCAATTAGGCACCGTGGCGGCCATCAGGTGGCTGCTGCCATCCTGGTGCTGCAAGCCTTCGCCACCGAGGGTGGTGCGCCCGGCCGTGGCGCCCAGCAGGAAGCCACGGGCGCGCTGGTCGGCAGCGGCCCAGATCAGGTCGCCGACGCGCTGGAAACCGAACATCGAGTAGTAGATGTAAAACGGCAGCATCCGCAGGCCATGCACCGAATAACTGGTGGCCGCCGCCACCCAGGAGCTGATGGCGCTGGCTTCGCTGATGCCTTCTTCCAGGATCTGCCCGTCGGTGGCCTCGCGGTAGCTGAGGATCGAGCCAATGTCTTCCGGCTCGTAGCGCTGGCCCACGCTGGAATAGATACCGATCTGCTTGAACAGGTTGGCCATGCCAAACGTGCGCGCCTCGTCGGCGACGATGGGCACGATGCGTGGGCCGAGGGCCTTGTCCTTGAGCAGATTGGTGAGCATGCGCACGAAGGCCATGGTGGTGGACATTTCCTTGCCGTCCGCCTGGGTGGCAAACGCACCGTAGCCCGACACCGACGGCACGCTGACGGCGGGCGCCTGCTGGCCACGGCTCGGTACATACCCGCCGAGGTCGGCGCGGCGCTGGTGCAGGTAACGCATTTCGAGGCTGTCTGGCGCCGGTTTGTAGAAGCTCAGCGACTCGGTCTGCTCATCCGACAGCGGCAACTGGAAGCGATTGCGGAAGGCGATCAAAGCCTCGCGGTCGAGCTTCTTCTGCTGGTGAGTGGTCATCTTGCCCTGCCCGGCCTCGCCCATGCCAAAACCCTTTTTGGTCTGGGCCAGGATCACCGTGGGTTTGCCGCTGACCCGGCGTGCAGCGTGATAGGCCGCGTGAATCTTGACCATGTCATGGCCGCCGCGCTTGAGGCGGTCGATCTGCTCGTCGCTCATGCCTTCGACCAGCTTGGACAGCGCCTCGCTTTGGCCGAAGAAATGTTCACGGTTATAGGCACCGTCCTTGGCGGCGAAGGTCTGGAATTGGCCGTCCACCGTCTGCGACAGGGTGCGGGCCAGTTCGCCGTCGGTATCCTTGGCCAGCAAGGCGTCCCAGTCCGAACCCCACACCAGCTTGATCACGTTCCAGCCGGCGCCGGCGAACAAGGCTTCCAGCTCGTCGATGATGCGCCCGTTACCCCGCACCGGGCCGTCGAGGCGTTGCAGGTTGCAGTTGACCACCCAGGTCAGGTTGTCCAGGCCTTCGCGGGCGGCCAGGGTCAGGGCCGACATGCTTTCCGGCTCGTCCATCTCGCCGTCGCCGAACACGCCCCAGACGTGGCGGTCCGTGGTGTCCTGCAAGCCACGGTGCTGCAAGTAGCGCATGAACCGCGCCTGGAAAATCGAGCTGATGGGGCCAATGCCCATGGAGCCGGTGGGAAACTGCCAGAAGTCCGGCATCAACCACGGGTGCGGATAGCTGGACAAGCCCCGGGCGCCCGCCTTGCCGGCGCCGATTTCCTGGCGATAGTGAGCCAGGTCGGCCTCGCTCAGACGGCCCTCAAGGAAGGCTCGGGCATAGATGCCGGGGGCGGAGTGTGGCTGGTAGAACACCAGGTCACCGCCAAAACCGTCGCTGCGGGCGCGGAAAAAGTGGTTGAAGCCCACTTCAAACAAATCCGCTGCGCTGGCGTAGCTGGCGATATGCCCGCCCAGCTCGCCGTAGGCCTGGTTGGCACGCACCACCATGGCCAGGGCGTTCCAGCGCACCACTGAAGCCAGGCGTTCTTCGGTGGCCAGATCGCCGGGAAACGGCGGTTGCTGGTCCACGGCGATGCTATTGATGTAAGGCGTGCCATGCCGGGGCTTCCAGGCGATGTGCGGCGCGCCGCCGGCGTCCGCCAGCATGTCGAGGATCTCCCGGGCCCGCGCCGCGCCGGCGTTGGCCACCAGGGAGGCCAGGGCATCGCGCCATTCGGCCAGTTCTTCCTGGTCCATCGCTGTCTGACTCACTGCACTCGCGAAACCGTTCATGGGCACCTCCGGGCTTTTTTTCCAGTTTATGTCGGTGCCAGGGGATTTTTTGACTTTTGTACGCGGCCGCGCGCGCTGTTTTGAGCACAAATCACTGCCAATCGACAGATTCAGAGCACGTTGTGCTTCAACTCCCGGACAGCCCGCAATTGTGTTTAAAATGCCGCCCGCTCAATGACCGACGTTGCCCGATGACCCCAGACGCACTCGCTACCCTGCACGCCCATTTGCTGACCGCCCTGCACACC
This sequence comes from Pseudomonas sp. PAMC 25886, assembly GCF_000242655.1. Lineage (NCBI taxonomy): Bacteria > Pseudomonadati > Pseudomonadota > Gammaproteobacteria > Pseudomonadales > Pseudomonadaceae > Pseudomonas > Pseudomonas sp. PAMC 25886. The sequence goes on along the minus strand of NZ_AHHC01000006.1, from coordinate 38,936 downwards.
GTTCCCACGGAGACCCGGCGCCTGTTTCACGGGCGTGGCCGCTGCTGGCCTGGCCTGGAACAGCTGACGGTGGACTGGCTGCAAGGTGTGGTGCTGGTCTCGCTGTTCAAGGAACCCGAAGCTTCGGGACTTGAGGCGTTAAAACAGATGCTGGTGCAGTTCGATTGGTCGTCCTATGGCGCCCATACCGTGGCGGTGCAACACCGCTACTTGCCGCAAAGCACCACCGAATGGCTGTTGGGCGAGGCGGTCGACGAACTGACCATCACCGAAGGCGGCCTGCGCTACCTGATCGACCTGGGCAAAAAGCAGAACAGCGGGCTGTTCCTCGACATGCGCTACGGGCGCAACTGGGTGCGGGAACAGGCTCAAGGCCAGCGCGTGCTGAACCTGTTTGCCTACACCTGCGGGTTCTCCGTCGCCGCCATCGAAGGCGGCGCCGAGCACGTGGTGAACCTGGACATGGCCCGGGGTGCCTTGAGCCGTGGCCGCGACAATCACCGCCTGAATGGCCATGACCTGAGCCAGGTGACCTTCCTCGGCCACGACCTGTTCAAGTCCTGGGCCAAAGTCACCCACAGCGGCCCGTATGACCTGGTGATCATCGACCCGCCTTCCTTCCAGAAAGGCAGCTTCCTGCTGACCAAGGACTACCAGCGAGTGCTGCGCCGCCTGCCGGATTTGCTCACGGCACAGGGCACGGTGCTGGCGTGCATGAATGACCCGGCCTTCGGCGAAGACTTCCTGATCGACGGCGTAACCCGCGAAGCGCCTGGCCTGCGCTTTGACCGGCGGCTGGAAAACCCGCCGGAATTTCCCGATATCGATCCGCAAAGCGGATTAAAGGCACTGGTGTTCCGTCAAGGCTGATGCCGAAACGTCTTACGCTTGCTACGCTTAACCTACGCCGGGTGGTGAACCTTATCCCACCCTTCCCGGTCGATACTTGCACACTCTGGCCAGATTCGACGGTGTTACCCCGTCGGCTGCCCTGTTTCACCATTTGGAGAACGCCCCTGTGATATCGACCCTGCATGTAGCCCGTCTCAAGGCCTGGGGCGCCCATGGTTTTACCGCCACCGGCGTGGTGCTGGCCTTCCTGGCCACTTTGGCACTGCTCGACAACCAGCCCAAGGCTTGCCTGCTGTGGCTGGGGCTGGCCCTGATCGTCGACGGGGTAGATGGCTCGCTCGCGCGACGGGTGAATGTGCAGACGGTGCTGCCAAGCTTTGATGGCTCGGTGCTGGACCTGGTGATTGATTACCTGACGTACGTCTTTATCCCGGCATTGTTTATCTATCGCTATATCGCCTTGCCGGACTTCACCCCACTGTTTACGGTGTCGGTGATCCTGGTGTCGTCGCTGTTCTGCTTCTGCAACGTGAATATGAAGAGCAAGGACAATTACTTCCAGGGCTTCCCGGCCGCCTGGAACGTGGTTGCGCTGTGCGTCTACATCATCCAGCCGGCTGCCTGGATCACCCTGTTGACTGTCATCGGCCTGGCGTTGCTGACGGTCACGCCGATGAAGTTCCTGCACCCGTTCCGGGTCAAGCGCTTCATGCCGATCAATATTGCGGTAACGACCATTTGGTTGCTGTGCAGCCTGCTGCTGGTGATCGACTTCCCGTACACCAATCGGCTGACGATGGGGCTGTGGTTGCTGATGTCGGCGTACTTCCTGGGAATCTGCATCTGGCGCACCGGCATGGAATGGTGGGAGAAGCGTCACGCCTGATACCCACACCTGAGGGTTATGGGTAAGATACCGGCCTTTCGCGCAGCCCTTTCTGCGCCTTGCCGACTAAGTCTTGCCCATGCCCTTCGAACTCAGCGTTGACCTCACCACCCTGGCGATCCTCGCCGTTGTTGCCTTCATCGCCGGTTTCATCGACGCCATCGCCGGCGGTGGCGGCCTGCTGACAACGCCTGCCCTGCTGACCGCCGGCATGCCGCCGCACCTGGTGCTGGGCACCAACAAACTCAGTTCCACCTTCGGCTCGGCCACCGCCAGCTTTACCTTCTATCGCCGCAAGCTGTTTCATCCACGCCAGTGGGTGCATGCCATCGTCGGCACGCTGATCGGCGCACTCACCGGCGCAGTCGTCGCCCATTACCTGCCCGCCGAAACCCTGAACAAGATGCTCCCGGTGATTGTGTTCGGCTGCGGTTTGTATTTGCTGTTCGGCGGCACGCCCAAGGCGGCGCTGGATAACGACGCGCCGATCAAGAAGACATGGCAATCCACCCAGGGCTTTGGCCTGGGTTTCTACGACGGCGTGGCCGGCCCGGGCACCGGGGCGTTCTGGACCGTGAGTACCATGCTGCTGCACCCCATCGACCTGGTAAAAGCCAGCGGCGTGGCGCGCAGCATGAACTTCGTCAGCAACGCGGCGGCGCTGACGGTGTTCATCTTCAATGGTTCGGTGGACTGGATTGTCGGCCTGTGCATGGGCGTTTCGGTGATGTGCGGTGCATTCTTTGGCGCACGCAGCGCAATCAGCGGCGGCGCCAAGTTCATTCGCCCGGTGTTCATCACCGTGGTGCTTGGCCTGACGGTGCGCCTAGCCTGGCAGCACTGGTTCAGCGTGGCCTAAACGACGGGCCAGGTAGAGGTCTATCAGGTAGCGCGCAATCGAGCGGGACGCCGGCAACGGCGGCAGCTCATGGATGTTGAACCACTGCGCGTCTTCGATCTCGTCGGCCTGGGGCACGATATCGCCACCGGCGTACTCGGCGTGAAAGCCCAGCATCATCGAGTGCGGGAACGGCCAGCACTGGCTGCCCATGTACTGGATGTTCTTGACCTCCACCTGCACTTCTTCACGCACCTCGCGAATCAGGCAGTCTTCGGCCGACTCACCCGGCTCGGCAAACCCTGCCAGGGTGCTGTAGACCCCCGTGACAAAGCGCGGCGAACGGGCCAGCAGGATCTCGTCGCCACGGGTCACCAGCACGATCATGCTCGGCGAGATACGCGGGTAGCTGCGCAGGTCACAGGCCTGGCAGAACATCGCCCGCTCCCGTGGCACCTGCACCATCGCCTGGCCGCAACTGCCGCAAAACCGGTGTTCCCGGGCCCAGGTGCCGATTTGCGCCGCATAGCCCAGCACTTTGTACAGGGTGTGATCGCCTTGCAGCATGAACGCCCGCAGGCCCTGCCAGCCACAGCCCGGCACATCGGCGGGGCTGTTGAGTTCCAGCAGGTACACCGGTTCGCCATCCAGATGGCCGATGCCATGCTCGGCAAACACCGACAGGTCCTGGCGCTTGAGCCATTCCCGGGGGAACAGCGGGCCGTTCTGGTCGTGCAAAAAGCCTTCGCGGCTGCGGGCCACGGCCCAGCCGCCCGGGGCGTCGTTGTCCAGCAGCGTTGTGGTAATCCAGCCTGGGGTCATGTTCAGTCAATCCACGAATTCGGGTTTCTGCTTGCTCATATGGGCCGCGATGGCCACGCGCAGGTCGTTGGATTGCAACATAGCTGAGTTCCAGGTGGCAACGTATTCCAGACCATCATTGATGCTGTGGTCACGCATGTAGCTGATCATCGCCTTGGTGCCGGTGACCGCGATCGGGGATTTGGCGGCGATTTCCCGGGCGATGTCCATCACGCCGGCCAGCAGGCTCTCGTGATCGCTGTACACCCGATTCACCAGGCCGATGCTGCGCGCCTCTTCTGCGCCGAACTGGCGGCCGGTGTAAGCCAGCTCACGGAGCATGCCGTCACCGACGATGCGCGGCAGGCGTTGCAGGGTGCCAACGTCGGCGGCCATGCCGATGTCGATTTCCTTGATGGAGAATTGCGCATCTTCGGCGGCGTAGCGCATGTCACAGGCGCTGATCAGGTCGATGGCACCGCCGATGCAGTAACCGTGGATCGCCGCGAGTACCGGCTTGCGGCAGTTGTCGACGGCGTTGAACGAGGCTTGCAGTTCGAGGATCTTGCGCCGCAGCAGGCGCGCGTTGCGGCCTACGTCCTTGCCGAATTCATTGGCCACCGAGGCCAGCATCATCAGGTCGATGCCGGAGGAGAAATGCTTGCCGGCGCCGCTGATGACCACCGCGCGTACGGCGTCGGTGTCTTCGACCCACTGGAAGATGTCGATGATCTCGGTCCAGAACGCCGCGTTCATGGCGTTGATCTTTTCCGGGCGGTTGAGCTGCACATGGGCGACGTTGCCGCTGAGTTCGACGACAAAGGCTTGGTATTCGGACATGGCAGTGATCCTTGACTGGCAGCTGGGATAAGGGCCGAACTATATCAAGGGTGTGTGACGGCGGGTAAGGCTGTGCATCGGCCAAAAACAGGACTGAAGAACAGTGAAGATCAACTGTGGGAGCTGGCTTGCCAGCTCCCACAATGGTTTTGTGGTGTTCTTCAGCTCGGCAGCCACAGCCGGAACCGTGCGCCGCCCAGTGGCGAGCCCTGGGCCGTCAATGTTCCGCCCTGGGCTTCAAGCGCCCGCCGACTGATGGCCAGTCCCAGCCCAAACCCACCGGTGGCCCGGTCACGGCTGCGATCCAGCCGGTAGAACGGCTCGAAAATCCGCTCCCGCTGGTCAACCGGAATGCCGATGCCGTCATCGTCCACCCAAATCTCGCAGCCCTTGGGGCACACCTTCACCCCCACCTGAATTCGTCGCTCGCAATACCGCATGGCGTTGCGCAGCAGGTTTTGCAGGGCCCGGGCGGTCAGGCGCGGGTCCAGGGTGAAGCGCTCCACGGCGCAGTCGAGCACCACATCCATGACGATATCGGGGTTTTCCAGTTCATCGTCGACGCTGCCGAGGATGCTGTCGATAAACTCATCCAGCACCACTTCCACCCGCTCAGGCGTCTGTGCCGGGTTTTGCAGGCGGCTGTAGGACAGCAACTCCAGCACCAGTTCGTCCAGTTCACGAATATGTGCCACCAGGCCTTGCAGGCGTTCGCGGCTGGCGGCCGGCAGGTCGTCGGAGAGCGCCAGGGCCAGGCCGAAATCCAGGCGCGTGAGTGGCGTGCGCAGTTCATGGGAGACCGCGTTGAGCAAGTCCCGTTGCTGGTTGAGCAGTTGCTCGATGTCATTGGCCATGGTGTCGAACACCGCCGCCAGGCTGCCGATGTTGGAGCTGGAGGGAATCTTCGTGCGGGCCGCAAGGTTGCCCTGGCCGAGTTGCGCCGCCGTGCTTTTCAGGCGTTCCAGGTCGCGCCAGTGGGGCCGTAGCCAGACCAGCAGACACGCCAGCAGCGCCGCGCCGATCAGCACGTTCATGCTCCAGTACAGCAGGTTCATGTCCAGCGGGTCCGGCGGTACCGAGACCTTGACCACCAACTGGTCGTCCAGGGGCGAGCTGACGTCGTCCGCCCAGCCCCACTCGCCCAGGCGAATCACCATCTGGTCTTTTTCCAGCAGGCGTTGTTCTTCCGGGGTGTAGCTGGCGTCCTGGATGCGCAGCAGTTGCACCTTGAGCGGCGCGAAATCCGCCGCCAGGCGCACGGTGACGTTGGCCCACTGCTCCATCGGCACCCGTTGGTACTCCTTGACGATCAGGCTCTGCATACCTCGGGACTGCTCGATGTTGTAGCTCATGTAACGGTGTTCAAACAGCTGGATCACCGCCCGCGGCACCAGGTAGATCGCGGCGGCGAAGGTGACGATGGTGATCAGGTACAGGCGAATCAGGACGCGAAACATGGCTCAGCATTCCCACTCGGAACGGCTGAACAGGTAGCCCTTGCCCCACACGGTCTTGATCTTGCGCGCTTCACCGGCGTGGTCGTCGAACTTGCGCCGCAGCTTGGAAATCGCCACGTCCACCGAGCGGTCGGTGCCGTTGAATTCGATACCCCGCAGGCGTTGCAGGATCTGGTCGCGGCTGAGCACTTCGCCGGCATGCCGGGCCAGCACCACCAGCAGGTTGTATTCACCGCTGGACAGCTCCACCGCCTGGTCGCGCCAGGTCACGGTGCGCTCCGACAGGTCGATGCACAGGTTGCCCATCAGGATCTGGTCGTTGGCCACCTGGGGTTCGGTGAGGCTGCTGCGGCGCAGCAGGGTCCGAACACGGGCGAGCAGCACCCGGGGCTCACAGGGTTTGGTGACGTAATCGTCGGCGCCCATTTCCAGGCCCAGCACCTGGTCGTGGCTGTCGTCACGAGCGGTGAGCATCAGGATCGGCAGCGTGGCCGAATCGGCCCGCAGCAACCTGCAGACTTGCAGGCCGTCGAGGCCCGGCAGCATCAGGTCGAGGATGACCAGGTCCGGTGGGTTGAGTCGCGCGCGCTCACGCACGTGGTCGCCCCGGCTGAGCACACTGACGTGGTAGCCGTTGCGTTCCAGATAACTGGCGATCAATTCGGAGAGCGCTGCGTCGTCTTCCACCAGGAGAATGTTGGGCATTAAGGGTGTTTCCAGATGATTCGTTTTCGAGTCGCACAGGTCATTGTGCTAGGTTCGGCAGCCATAAAGGATATACGCCCCCGCGCATCTGTGGGCTGCACCTTACATTTCTTCACACACCACCTACAGAGCTTCACAGCACTGTGGCGGGGGCGCCCGTAGGATGCGCCAGTCAATATTGGGATATGAGCATGTCGAAGAATCTGTTTGCGCCGTTTTGCCTGTTGGCCCTGACACTGGCGCTGAGCGCGTGTGGCAAGTCCGCGGACGAAGCCGCCGAGGCACCATTGGCCAAGGTGCGGATCGAAACCCTTGAAGCCAAGCCCCTGTCCATCACCAGCGAGCTGAGCGGGCGGATTGCCGCGCCGCGCATCGCCGAAGTGCGCGCCCGGGTGGCCGGCGTGGTGTTACAGCGGGTGTTTAAGGAAGGTCACGACGTGAAACAGGGCGATGTGCTGTTCCGGATTGACCCGGCGCCATTCAAGGCCGACCTCGACAGCGCCCAGGCCAGCCTGCGCAAAGCCGAGGCCAATGCGTTCCAGGCGCGCCTGCAGGAGCAGCGCTACAGCCAATTGGTGGAAGGCAACGCCATCAGCGGCCAGGAATACGACAATGCCCGCGCCGCCGCCCGGCAAACCGCCGCCGACGTGGCCGCCAACCAGGCCGCGGTGCAGCGCGCCAAATTGAACCTGGGTTATGCCACCGTCACCGCGCCGATTTCCGGGCGCATCGGCCGCGCGCTGGTGACCGAAGGTGCACTGGTGGGGCAGAACGAAGCCACGCCGATGGCGCTGATCCAGCAACTGGACCCGATCCACGCCGACCTGACCCAATCCACCCGCGAGCTGAATGACCTGCGCCGGGCCTTCCGCGCCGGCCACTTGAAGCAGGTCGGCCAGGACCAGGCCAAGGCCACGCTGATTCAGGATGACGGCAGCCTGTACCCGTTGCCGGGCAAGCTGCTGTTCGCCGAGATCAGCGTCGACCCGGGCACCGGGCAGATCATCTTGCGCAGCGAGTTCCCCAACCCGGACCTCGACCTGCTGCCCGGCAGCTTTATCCGCGTACGCCTGGAGCAAGCCGTCGACCAGCAAGGCATCAGCGTGCCGCAACGGGCGATCACCCGCGACAGTGCCGGGATTCCCATGGTGTTGCTGCTGGACGCCGAGCAAACCGTGACCCAGCAACCGGTGGAACTGGGTTCGGTGGTGAATGACCGCTGGGTCGTGACCAGCGGCCTCAAGGCCGGGGACCGTATCGTCGTCGAAGGCCTGCAACACGCCCGCCCGGGCGAGAAAGTCCAGGTTGACGACAGCACCGCGCCTCTCGCCCAGGCATCCGGCCAGTAACAAAGGGATAGTTCACAATGCCGCAGTTCTTTATTGACCGCCCGATCTTCGCCTGGGTGGTCGCCCTGTTTATCCTGCTGGCTGGCGCCCTCGCCATCCCGCAGTTGCCCGTGGCGCAATACCCCAACGTCGCGCCGCCGAAAGTCGAGATCTACGCGGTGTACCCGGGCGCCTCGGCGCAGACCCTGGACGAAAGTGTGGTCAGCCTGATCGAGCAGGAGCTTAACGGCGCCGATCACCTGCTGTATTTCGAGTCCCAGAGCAGCCTCGGTTCGGCCACCATTACTGCAACCTTCCAGCCGGGCACCGACCCGGAGATGGCCCAGGTGGACGTGCAAAACCGTCTCAAGGCGGTGGAGCCACGCCTGCCTCAGGCGGTGACCCAGCAGGGCCTGCAGGTGGAGAAAGTCTCCGCCGGCTTCCTGCTGCTGGTGACCCTGACCTCCAGCGACGGCAAGCTGGATGACGTGGCGCTCAGCGATTACCTGGCGCGCAACGTGATGAACGAACTCAAGCGCCTGGACGGTGTGGGCAAGGCCCAGCTATACGGCGCCGAGCGGGCGATGCGGATCTGGATCGACCCGCAGAAGCTGATCGGTTTCAACCTGACCCCGGCCGACGTCAATGCCGCCATCGCCGCGCAGAACGCCCAGGTGTCGGCTGGCAGCATCGGTGATTTGCCGGGCACCAAGACCCAGGAAATCACCGCGTCGATTCTGGTGAAAGGCCAGCTCTCGACGCCGGCCGAATTTGCCGACATCGTGCTCAAGGCCAATCCGGACGGTTCTACCGTGCGTGTCGGTGACGTGGCGCGGGTGGAAATCGGCAGCCAGGAATATCAGTTCTCCACCCGCCTGAACGGCAAGCCGTCCACCGCCGTCAGCGTGCAGCTGTCCCCCGGCGCCAACGCCTTGAGCACTGCGACCCTGGTGCGGGCGAAGATGGACGAACTGGCGCGCTACTTTCCGGCCAACGTCGAATACAAGATCCCGTACGACACTTCGCCGTTCGTGAAGGTCTCGATCACCAAGGTGGTGTACACCCTGGGCGAGGCGATGTTGCTGGTGTTTGCGGTGATGTTCCTGTTCCTGCAGAACATCCGCTACACGTTGATCCCGACGCTGGTGGTGCCGATCGCGTTGATGGGCACGTTTGCGACGATGCTGTTGCTGGGCTTCTCGATCAACGTGCTGACCATGTTCGGCATGGTGTTGGCCATCGGCATCCTGGTGGACGATGCGATTGTGGTGGTGGAGAACGTCGAGCGGATCATGGTCACCGAGGGCCTGTCGCCCAAGGAAGCCACGCGCAAAGCCATGGGCCAGATCACCGGGGCGATTGTCGGCATCACGCTGGTGCTGGTGGCGGTGTTCCTGCCGATGGCGTTCATGCCGGGTTCGGTGGGCGTGATCTACCAGCAGTTCTCGCTGTCGATGGCCACCTCGATCCTGTTCTCGGCGTTCCTTGCCCTGACCTTGACCCCGGCGCTGTGCGCCACCTTGCTCAAGCCGATTGCCAAGGGCGAGCACCATGAGAAAGGCGGGTTCTTCGGCTGGTTCAACCGGCGCTTCGAGCAGTTCACCGACCGCTATGAAGGCTGGGTGGCGTATGCCCTTAAGCGCAGCGGCCGCTACCTGCTGATCTACCTGGTGCTGGTGGTCGGGCTGGGCGTGTTGTTCAGTCGCCTGCCCTCCTCGTTCCTGCCGGTGGAAGACCAGGGTTACACCATCACCGATATCCAGCTGCCGCCGGGTGCGAGCAAGAACCGCACGGTCCAGGTGGCCGAGCAGATCGAGGCGCACAACGCCGGCGAGCCGGGCGTGGGCGATACCACGATGATCATGGGCTTCAGCTTCTCCGGTTCGGGGCAGAACGCGGCACTGGCGTTTACCACGCTCAAGGACTGGTCGGAGCGCAGCAGCCAGGATTCCGCCGCCGCCATTGCAGACCGTGCCAACGCCGCCTTCAGCGAGCTGAAGGACGCAATTGCCTATGCGATCCTGCCGCCGCCGGTAGATGGCCTGGGCACCTCCAGCGGTTTCGAGTTCCGCCTGCAAGACCGTGGCGGCGTCGGCCATGCCGCGCTGATGGAAGCCCGTACCGAACTGCTGGCCGCCGCCGAGAAAAGCCCGATCCTGGCCAACGTGCGTGAAAGCGCCCTGGCCGAGGCGCCTCAGGTGCAACTGGAAGTGGACCGCAAGCAAGCCAACGCCCTGGGCATTTCCTTTGCCGACATCGGCAATGTGCTGTCCTCGGCCATCGGGTCGGCCTATATCAATGACTTCCCCAACCAGGGCCGCATGCAGCGGGTGGTGGTGCAGGCCGAAGGCGATCAGCGCAGCCAGGTGGCCGACCTGATGAAGATCCATGTGCGCAACAACGCCGGGAAGATGGTGCCGCTGTCGGCCTTCGTTGAAGCGCGCTGGATCCAGGGCCCGGCCCAGTTGACCCGCTACAACGGTTACCCGGCCATCGCGATTTCCGGTGAGTCGGCGCCCGGCCACAGCACCGGCGAGGCAATGGAGGAGATCCAGCGGCTGGTCAGCCAACTGCCCGCCGGCCTGGGCCAGGAGTGGACCGGCCTGTCGTTGCAGGAGCGTTTGTCCGGTTCCCAGGCGCCGCTATTGCTCGGCTTGTCGCTGCTGATCGTGTTCCTGTGCCTGGCGGCGCTGTACGAGAGCTGGTCGATTCCAACCTCGGTGTTGCTGGTGGTGCCGCTTGGCGTGCTCGGTGCGGTGTTGGCCGTGAGTTTGCGCGGGATGCCCAACGATGTGTTCTTCAAGGTCGGCCTGATTACGATTATTGGCCTGTCGGCGAAGAACGCGATCCTGATCATCGAGTTTGCCAAGGACCTGTATGACCAGGGCGAAGACCTGATCGATGCAACGCTCAAGGCGGCACGCCTGCGTCTGCGGCCGATCATCATGACGTCCCTGGCGTTTATCCTCGGCGTGGTGCCGTTGGCGATTGCCACGGGTGCCAGCTCGGCCAGCCAGCAGGCCATCGGCACCGGGGTGATCGGCGGGATGATTACCGCGACGCTGGCGGTGGTGTTTGTGCCGGTGTTCTTCGTGGTGGTGATGAAGCTGGTGAAGAAGCGCCACAAAGACAGCTGAACAAAGGACTCAGGTGGGCTAAGGTAATGCAAACCCTGGCCCATCGAGTTCCCATGCCCTTCCTCGCCCGCACCCACCCTCGCCTGTCCTGCGCCGCCGTCCTGGGCCTGGCGGTGGGCCTCCTGGCTCCGGCCGATACACTCATCAGCAAAATCCTCATCGGCTGGAATGCCGGGGTCTGGACCTACCTGGTGCTGATGCTGTGGCTCACCAGCCATTCCCGCGCCGACGACGTAAAGCGTATCGCCGAGATCGAAGACGAGAACGCCAGCCTGGTGCTGTTCATGGTGTGCATTGCGGCGATTGCCAGCCTGGCGACCATTACCTTTGAACTGGTGGGCAGCAAGGACCTGAGCAGTACCGAGCGCCTGTTGCACTACGGGTTTACCGGCCTGACGGTGATCGGTTCATGGCTGCTGATCGGGGTGATTTTCAGCGTGCATTACGCGCGCCTGTATTACACCTGGGACGGCCCCGAGCCGGCGCTGCGCTTTGCCGAGGATTTGCGCACACCCAATTACTGGGACTTTCTGTACTTCTCGTTCACCATCGGTGTGGCGGTGCAAACCGCGGACGTCGGCGTGGCCACCCGCGGCCTGCGCAAGGTGGTGCTGGGGCAATCGTTGATCGGCTTCCTGTTCAACACCGCGATCCTGGGGTTCTCGATCAACATCGCCGCCGGGTTGTTCGGTTGAGGCTGCACAAACCTTCTAGACGCCACCCGGCGCTGCGGCGCTAACTGGCGACAACCTATTCGTTATCGGTGCGTTATGACCGCCCACAACTGGATCGACCTGGCTCAAGACGCCGACACCGGCATCGAGACCCTGCGCGCGCATTTCGAGGGCCACGCCTACGACCCGCACTGGCACGACAGTTTCCTGGTGGGCGTTACCGAGCAAGGCGTGCAGCAATTCAACTGTCGCCGGGCCCGCCATCACAGCACACCCGGGCAAGTGTTTTTGTTGGAACCGGGCGAAATCCATGACGGCGACGCCCCCACCGTCGAGGGTTTCACCTACCGCATGCTGTACCTCGATCCGCATTGGCTCGAGCGCGAAGTGTCGGCCGTGTTCGAGGAAGCGCCGCTCAACAGTCAACTGAACGTTGCCAACACGCTGACCACTGATCCACGCCTGGCACAGGCCACCAGCCTCGCCTTCCATAGCCTGCACCACGGCGAACTGCGTATCGTGCGCCAAAGCGCCCTCGACCAACTGCTGGAGCGCCTCACCGGCCAGTTGCAGTGGCGCCAGCGCTATCGCGAAGACCCACGCTTGCCGCTGGTGGCCCACAAGGCCCGGGAATACCTGCACGCCCACCTGCATCAGGACATCGGCATGGACGAACTGGCACTGGCCACCGGTGTCGACCGCTTCCGCCTGACCCGCGCCTTCAAAAGCGCGTTCGGATTGCCGCCTCACGCTTACCTGGTACAACTGCGTCTGGCCCGAGCCCGACATTTGCTGGCCAGGGGTGAACAGCCAGCCGACGTAGCGACAAGCCTGGGATTTTCCGACCAAAGCCATCTGGGCCGCTGGTTCGTGCGAGCCTATGGCCTCACACCGGCTACGTACCGCAAGCGCTGCTCAAATCTTCCAGACAGATAACCACGCCCTTGTGAAGATCGACGCCATTGATCTGCTCATTGGAGTCGCGTTGTCATGTTCCCTACCCTGCTGCCATTTCTGTTGTTCGCCTTTGTCGCCTCCATCACCCCCGGCCCCACCAACATCCTGGTGCTGAGCAACAGTGCCCGCTATGGCCTCAAGGCTGCCTTGCCGATCATTCTCGGGGCCTGTACGGGGGCGGCGGGAATCGTGTTGGTGGTTGGCTCGGGGTTCGGCCAAACCCTGGCACAACTGCCCAAGGTGCAGGCCACCCTTCAATGGGCCGGCATCCTTTGGCTGAGCTACCTGTCGTGGAAAATATTCAGCGCTCCGACCGAGACCATCGACCCTGGCGTCACGCAACAGCGCCTGGGTCTGACGGGCGCCGCCAGCCTGCAATTGCTCAACCCCAAGACCTGGATGATGGCGTTGGCTGTCGTCAGTGTCTTTGCCGGCAACGGGAGCGATCGTCAGAGTCACGTGGTGTACCTGTCCCTGGCCTTCTTTATTGTTTCCCTGCCCTGCCTGGGTGTGTGGGCATTGCTGGGGGCCGGCTCGGGTCGCGTGTTTCGCTCGGCAAAGGCGATGCAGTGCTTTAACCGCTGCATGGCCTTGTTGTTATTCGGTTCAACCTGGCTGAGTGCGTGGATGTAACTGACGGTGCCGGCTGAAATCTACCACTCGTCGGCACTGTCATTTCTCACAGCTATCCGCCGGCTTCTTCCGGGTGTTTGATTTTCCTGGCCAGCGCGCCCCGATAACGGCGCGACTTTCCTCGCCAGGAGAACGCCCATGTCCAGCTCCCCCGCCGATCGCGACGACAGTAACCTGCCCGTCCCGTCGTCCTGCACCGACCTGATTGTCACCCCCTCCACCACGGATCCCGTGGGGACCACCGCCGAAGACCTCGATCCCGCGCCCTTCGTGGCCAATGCGGTCATTTTCCCACCCGGTGACCTGGCAGACATCGGGCTGGGCATACGTCATATCGAACACCTACTGTTCATCACGTTTTGGCCCTGGGCCGCGATCGGTTCGGGCGATTTCTTCGAGTACTACATGGGCGATACACGTTTCGCCAAGGCCGAGGATGAAATTCGCATCGGCGAGGAGACGCAACGCCTTCACCACCTGGCGATCCCCCGTGAGCACGTGCCCTTGGGGGATGTCTACCCCTGCTACGGTCGAGTCGTGCGCCCCACCGGCCGGGAAAGCACCTCGGTCCCCCTGACGATCTTCATCAAGGACACCCGGCCCGGCGGCGCCGACATGGACCCGGACCTGCCCTATCACTCGGCCCTGATCCTGCACCTGCCCGCCGACCTGCAAGGGCCCGGTGCCGTGCTGGATGCCGCCCGGGCCAGTCTGGGGGTGCTGTGTACCATTGAGCGCTATCCGAACATTTTCTTCGAGGACGTCATCGAGCTGTACTGGAACGGCCGCCTGGTGACACTGACGCTGGATGCCGATCATGTGGCCGGGCGCAAGCCCATCGAGGTATTGGTGCCGGGATCGATCGTGGTGGCCGCCGGCAGCGGGCTGGTGACGATTCGTTTCCGGGCACACGACAAGGTGCTCAACTATTCCGGCGAGCTGCAGCAGTGGTCCCAAGCCGTGCATCTGGAAACCGACCTGGACCCCAACCTGCTGGAGCGTCCGTATTTTCTGCTGGATGGCGCGGACATCGCCGACGTCAATTTCGACACCCAGAGCGCGGGCCCGTTCGAGGTGGAAGTGACTGTGCCCACCCGGCTTCCCAATGGCACCACGACCCCCGCAGGCACTCAGATTCACGTAACGTTGAGCGGCATTCGGGCTGACGGTTCGACGTTGGTAGAGACACTGCCACCCTTCGCGGCCCGGCTGGGTCGCTCCGCGTTTACCGACGTGAACAAAGACTTTATCAAACAACTGATCAACGGCACGCTGCAAATCAGCTATGAGCTGCGTACGGCGGCAGGCGACTTCCTGGGCACCTCACGCCGGTTGACGGTCACCGTATTTGGTACCGAATCCAGCATGCCGGCAGTGGACATCCGCGAGGCGGAAAGCGGCTTGGTCGACCCCGCCCGGCCCTACATTACCGTGGACTTTCCGGCGTACATCCCTTACGGCGAAGACTATCCCGTGACCCTGCGCATGGAGGCCACGCGGCCCGGCGGCAGCGTGGAAGTCTATGAACAAACCCTGCTGGCGGGCGCTCCGCCACCACCGACACGTTTTCGGATTGTGAACAACAGCGACTTCCAACGCTTTGTCGGCTTAGGCGATGTTCGGGTGTTTTACCTGGTGGAGGACGGCGTGGTCAGCCCGCCGGGCCGCCGCTCCGACGACCTGCTCGTGCAATTTGGTCCGCGGGTGGCCACGCTGCCCAAACCCGATATGAACGGGCTCGACCTGCTCGACAACCTTGACCCCGACACGGTGATCGGCCAGGTGATTGTCACCCTGCCCGATACCGGCACACGGGACGGCGACGTCCTTGTCTGGCGCTTGTTGGGCAGTGCCGTCGGCGGCTCCACGGGGGGCAGCATCGAACTCAATCCCAGCACCGCAGGCAGTCCCGTTTCATTCCCGGTGGACAAGACCTTTATCGACGCCAACCGCGATGGCGAGATGCGCCTGAGCTATTCCCGGGAACGGGCAGGCGCCGAACCCCTGCGCTCCGAGGTGCGGGTCATCACCGTGGGGGCATCGCTGGGTGACCTGATCCGGCCCGAAATAAAAGAAGCCTCTCGCTCGCCTGACCAATTGACACCCGAAGCGGTGACGGCCGGCGCAACCCTCGTCGTGAGCTTCCCGCAGATGCTCCCCACCGACCGCATCCGCGCCACCTGGAGCGGCATTTCGGGTATCGGCACCTGGAGTGAAACCAAGGACGGCAACACCCGCAAGAGTGTCGAGTACACCGTGCCGGCCGAAGTGGTCGGGGTCAATATTGCCGCCGGCGGACGGGACATCAACGTGCAGTACTTCCTGATCCGGGGCGGTACCCGGGAGATGCCGTCACGCATCCTCACAGTGCGCCTGCTGCCTCTGATCACCACGCCGACTCCGACCATCGAAGGGTTCGGCACGTCGATGCTGGACGTCTCGCGACTGGTCGGCCACGAACGCACGGCGATCAACGTCTGGCACTTTATCCATCGCGCCCAACGGATTTGGCTGGAATATTCCGGCCAACTCGCGGCGGGCGGGAATTACGTCGAGTCGACCTACACGGCCGACCTGGTGAACGCCAGCGCCGAGACCAACGGCATCCTGGCACCGACGCCGGTGGTTAATCTGCGCAGGCTCAGGGACGGTTCCGACTTGTGGATCAGGGCCTGGGTCAGCTTTGAGCGCAGCACCAACAAGGCCAACGCGGTGCTGTTCCGGGAGCGTCACTACGTCATCCAGGCGTTTCCCAGCTCGCTGCCCCATCCGTTTATCGGCGGCGCTTCGGGCACCGGGCCGAGCGTGACGGTGGAGCCCCTGGCGCTCGAAAATACGGCCCAGGTGAGCGTGAAATACGACGGCATGCGCAGCACCGACAAGATCACCCTGCGCTGGATCTATGCGGATGCCAACGTGTACAGCGCCGAGCTGAATGGCAATGACAGCGGCACGCGGGTGTTCACCATCGGCAATACGGTACTGGCCCGCAGTGTCAACAGCACGGTGCTGTTGAATTACTCGGTGGTGCGCGTCGGGGTGACTGACCCTGTTCCTTCTGCGACGCAGACGGTACGGGTCAACACGATTTCTGCCGCGAGCTTGGATAATCCGCGGATCAACAACGTGGCCAACAACGGGACGCTGGATATCAGCGGCCTGACAACGGCCAGTCGGCTGACCGTTGCACCCTGGAAGTTGCAGTATTCGGGGATGAAGCTCTGGATGACATTCCAGTGTCCTGGGGCTTCGCCGGCGACTTATGTCGCCTGGGCCGCTCAGCCCCATAACTCGACGTCAGGGCTTGACGTGGCACTGCCGCAAGCCTGGCTGAACTGGCTGAAAACCTGCCCGAACGGGGCGCAGTTGTCGATCGAGTTCAAAGTGGGGTATGCCAATAACAGCACCGAGGCGCAGGCGGTGAGTTTTCCGGTGACGCGGTATACCGTGATGAAGCAAATCGTGATTGTAGAGCACACCAACTTCGATGATCGAACCTCGAATGGCTGGGTCCAGACAAACTCCGTCCTCCCTGGTTATCGTTCTTATAACGGAGGTCTATTCTGGGAGCTTAAATCGAACCGCGAAAGAGATCTAACAGTATCTAAAACCTTCTCGACTTCTCAGCTACCTCCAGGACAGTACGAACTCGCCATCGAATTTCTCACCAATGGGCCTGCGAATCTGCGAGCGGGTCCTGAATCACCGTACGACATTGACATACCGTTACCTGACACTGGTGCCTGGATGCAAAAAATCAGTGTCGCCTTTAGCCGAAAAGACACCAGAAGTTTCTCAATTACGTTTTCCGCGCACATTCCCGGATATAACGTCACCTTGGGTCTTAACGATATAAAAATAAGCACAACGTAGAGGTGTTGAAAGATCGGCAACCAAGAACCGGCAGAAGGGGCAGTTCTATTTAGCAATAGACTGTCCCTCTTTTCAGGTTCCCTGTACCTGATACCAACCACTCGTCGGCACTGTCATTTCTCACAGCTATCCGCCGGTTTCCTCCGGGTGTTTGATTTTCCTTGCCTCGCGTGCTTTCGCATCGGCGCGCGCCCTTTCTGCAAGGAGAACATCCATGTCCAGCTCTCCCATTGATCACGACAGCAGCGACCGGCCTGAACGTCCGCCCGCCGACGCCTCCCTGAGCGTTTTACCGCCCTCCACCAACACCGACGCGAATGGGACCACGGCAGTAGATCTTACACCGCCGCCCTATGCGAGCCGTGCAATCCTGTCTGTCGTGGGGGCGGACCGGGGATTGAACATCGCCCATATCGAAAATGGGTTGATCATCAATTTTGAACGATGGATTAACCTCAATGTGGATGATGTGTTTGAGTACTACATGGGCGATACACGGTTTCCCAAGGCCGAGGACCAAATTCGCCCGGGCCAGGAAACACAGGTGCGCTACCAATTGGCAATTCCGTATGAGGAGGTGCCCACCGGTTTCGTTTTTCCCTGCTTCGGACGTGTAGTCAGAGCATTGGGCGGCGCTGAAAGCACTTCGGTGGAGCAAACATTCTTCATCAAAGACACGCGCCCCGGTGGGGACGATACAGACCCAGGACTGCCTTACCATTCCGAATTGAAACTGCACTTGCCCCCTGATCTGCAGGGCCCGGACGCGGTACTGGAGCCCGACCGGGCGAGTTCGGGCTTGCTGTTCCCCATTGACCGCTACCCCAACATCCGCGTGCGCGACACCCTCGAGCTGGAGTACGGCAACCAGACGGTCCTGCTTCAGATTGACGCAGACCAGGCCGAGGGGCGAACCCCCATTGAGGTATTCGTATCGGAAAGGATCATTGAGCGCGCCGGCAGCGGACTGATCGCGATCCGCTTACGGGTCTACGACGAAGTGGACAACGTTTCCGGAAAAATTCGGCAGTGGTCGCAAACCTCTCACCTGAAAGCCGATCTGGACACCACCCTGTTGGAACGGCCCTACTTCCTCGTAGAACGCGTCGACACGACTGACGTCAATTTCGATACTCAAGGGGAGAAAACATTTGAACTCGAGGTGGTAGTACCGTCTGTGCTGCCCAACGGCACCCGCACTCCCGCAGGCGCCCAAATCGTCGCAACGCTGAACGCCATCCAGTTCGACGGCTCACCGCTGGTGGAAACACTGCCGCCGTTCCCGGCAGTGCTCAACCGCTCGGCGTTTACCGTCGTGCGCAATGACATCATCAAACAGCTGATCAATGGCTCGATGCTGATCACCTATGAGGTGCAATTCCCGCTGGGCACCGTCCTGGGTACCTCCCGTGGGTTGACGGTCACGGTCTTTGGTACCCAGGCGAATATGCCGGCCGTGACGATCAGGGAGGCCGAGGTCGGTTTGATCGACCCGGCGGCCCCCTACATTACCGTGGACTTCCCGGAGTACACGCCCTATAGCCCCAACTTCCCCGTGACCCTGCGCATGGAGGCCATACGACCCGGTGGCGGCGTAGAGTTTTATGAGCAGACCCTGCTGGCCGGCGCGCCACCGCCCCCTACGCGGTTTCGGATTGTGCCCAACAGTGAGTTCCAACGCTTTGTCGGCCTCGGCCATGTCCGGGTATTTTATCGGGTGGACGACGGCAGGATCGGGCCGACGGAGATCGATGCGTTGACGATTCGCGACTCTGAAGACCTGTTTGTGCAGTTCGGTGATCGTGTGGAGATCATGCCACGGCCGTTGATGCAAGGCGTCGACCTTGATGACAACCTTGACCCCAATGATGTAATTGGCCAGGCGATTGTCACCCTGCCGTATGTCAACACGCTCCCCGGGGACACGCTTGTGTGGCGATGGCAGGGCAGCGCTGGCGGCCCCGAGAGTTCTACCGGGGGCAGCATTCTGTTGAATGAGGCTTCAGCAGGCGCCGCGGTTGCCTTCACGGTGGACAAGTCCTATGTCGACGCTAACCTGGATCACGAGATCCGCCTGAGCTACTCACTCGTCAGGCCTGGCGCCGAGCCACTGCGTTCTGAAGTGCTGGTGGTCACCGTCGGCCGGCCCCTGGGCGACCTGCTGCCACCCACCGTGCGTGAAGCAGACCCGGACCTTGACCAACTGATGCCGGAACGCGTGACAGCGGGCGCGACCATTGTCGTGTACTTCCCGCAAATGCTCCCCACTGACCGGATTCGTGCCGAATGGAATGGCCTGGCGTTTATTGGCAGCCACAGCGAGACCAAAGACGGGAGTGCCGACATGCGTGTCGAGTTCCGGGTACCGCCCGAGGTGATCGGAGCCAATATTCATCCGGCTGGCCGGAATATCACGGTGCAGTATTTCCTGCTGCGGCGCACCCGGGAAATACCGTCGCAGCCCCTCGTCCTGCATCTGCTACCTCTCATTGATACACCCACTCCCACCATCGAGGGCGTGGGCGACAACCCGATACTCGAAACATTCCGCCTGGCGGGCAACGAGCGTACGGTCATCGACCGCTGGGACTTCAGCCAAAGGGACCAGCGGATGTGGATGGACTACGAAGGCGAATATGCCGATGGTCGGCGCTATTATGAACAAACCTATAGTGCAGAGCTCGTCACCGCAGCAGGTGAAACCCAAGGCGTCAGCCCTCCTACGCCGGTCAATGAACTGCGCCGGCTAAGGGACGGTTCGCAGTTGACCACTCGATTCTGGGTCAGTTTTGATCGCGGCCAATTCAAGTCCGAGGCCCTGATGTTCAGGGAGCGCCATTACTATATTCAGACACTGCCCAGTATCTTGCCGCACCCAGTGCTCCAGGGCGCCTCGGGCACGGGCCCGAACGTAACGGTCGAACCGCTGGCGGTCGAAAATAACGTGAGAGTCACGGTGCGCTATGACGATATGCGCAGCGACGACCTGATCACCTTGAAGTGGGTCTATCAGGACGCTACGGTGCATCGCATCACGTTGAGTGGCCTGGCCACGGGAACCCGGGTGTTCCCCATCGACAACAAGATCATGGCCCTCAGTATCAACAGCACCATCCAACTGAGTTACTCCGTCGTGCGCACCGGTATTCCAGGCGCCACACCCTCCCATGTGCAGACAGTCAGGGTCGGCACGATCACCTCTTTGCCTCGTCCGTTGATCCACAATGTGCCGCACACCTCGATCCTGGATGTACCTACCCTGCCGGGGTCGGCACTGCTGACGGTGGCGCAATGGCCCTATGTGTATACCGGAATGAACCTCTGGCTGACGCTCCATTGTCCAGGAGCCAGCCCCGCTACGTTGGTGATATGGGCTGCTCACCCCCACAACGCGGCAGCCGGGGTCAGTATTCCCGCCCCTCTGGACTGGCTGGCTACTTGCCCGAATGGCGAGCAGGTTTCGATTCAATTCAAAGTGGGGTATGTCACCCACGCCACCGAGGCTCAAGCAATCAGCGCCCCGGTTACCCTTTATACCGTGCGCAATACCGTGTTGGCGCTCGCCATTACGGGTGCGGCGGATGCCGTCGGCAACCTCATTGCCAACGGTGGGTCCGCAGCAACGAGCACCGTGACGCTCACCGGCACCGCCAGTCCCGTCCCTCAGAGTCCGTTCGATATCTATGACGGCGACTTACTGATCACCAGCGTGCCTGCCGGTCAATCACCCTGGTCTGTGGTGGTGACGGGGGTTGCGCTGGGAGAGCGTCGCTATACGGCACGGGGGCGCCAAGGTAACCCGCGGCCGACTTCCAACCTGTGGCGTTTCAACAATCTGTCCGTGGTGACGCCTACCATCACCGTCCGTGACTCCAGGGGCGAAGTCCCGCATCAGGGCACCACCACCAACACCTCCGTCACCGTCAGCGGCAAGGCGACGCCTGGTTTGCAGGTGCGGTTGTGGGAAGGCGGTGCACCCATAAGCGGACCATTGACCGTAAGCCCCGGCGGAGACTGGAGCTACGTGATGAGTGGCTTGACCACACGAACCTACTCGGTTCACGTCAAAGCGCTGTATGCCAATGTGGAGTCGAATACACGGACCTTTACCGTGGGTGCGGCGACACCGCCGTTGACCATCGACCAAACCAACATGCACCTCAATGGCTATGCCATCGTGGCACAAGGCTGGGTCAGGAATGCTCAGGACTATCCCGGCAATGCACAAACGCGCACACCCACCGGCGGTGTGCTGCCTTATACCTACAGTTCAAGAAACTCGGGTATTGCGTCGGTGACCCAAGCCGGGAAAGTCACGGGGAACCGCAATGGCAGCACCACAATTGATGTTCGAGACAACCTGGGCAGTACGGTGTCCTACAACGTCAGCGTGAGTAACGTGTGGCACTTGCGGGTGAGAAACGCCGAGTCTGACTACAACGGCGCAATCGCCTGGCGCAACTCCCTGCCGGGCGCGATAGCCATGGGAGCGAGCGCGCTCAGCCACATGTCAACCGTCTACGGGACGGTTCAAAGCTTCCCGCTCAATCAGTATGGTTACTGGTGCTGCCTGGAGGGCGGTTGTGGAGGTTTTCTACCAGAAGGCATCATGTATTACGGCCGCGACTCGGCGCGGGTCTGGTGCCGGTTGAGATCATATGCCTATTCGGCATTTTGCCTTCAGCCTTGACTGTCGTGAGTTAGGGTAAACACAAGGCAGGTTCATCGCATTGATGAATCTGCCTTTTTTATGGCGAAAAAAGGGAAGCTGAAGCTTCCCATTTTAATGAACCAGTGCCTTAGAAATCGTAACGCACCCCTACGTTGACACCCCACGGCTGATCAACCTTCTTGCCTTGGGCGTGTTCCAGATCCGCGTGCAGCTTGACGTTTTTCGAGACCGACATCGCCACACCCGCCGCCACTTCGATGCGCGAACCAAACACATCGTTGTTGAAACTGTGGCCGTTCACCCGCACCTGGTTGCTGTGGTTGAACTCATGTGCCACCGCGGTACGCAGGTAAGGTTGCAGCACCCCACCGCTCTCCAGCTGGATGTTCTTGCCGCCCGTCACACCCAACTTGCCGACCACCGAAGCGGAACGGTCGCCCTTGGCGTGCAAGCCATTGTCCAGTTCATAGCTTTGCGCCTGGATGATGGTGGCGCTCAGTTGCGAGTACGGCTCGACAAAGTAGCCGTC
The DNA here is from genome assembly GCF_000242655.1 of Pseudomonas sp. PAMC 25886. Taxonomy (NCBI): domain Bacteria; kingdom Pseudomonadati; phylum Pseudomonadota; class Gammaproteobacteria; order Pseudomonadales; family Pseudomonadaceae; genus Pseudomonas; species Pseudomonas sp. PAMC 25886. The sequence continues at coordinate 16,754 of NZ_AHHC01000006.1, read as the reverse complement.
ATCGAGCTTGATATGCCGACCGACTTCCGCGGATGCGCCCACGGCGTTTTGCGCATAGTTGCCCTTGGCGCGCTTGCCGTCGCTCATGGTCACCTTGACGTCGTTGTGCAGGCGGTTGAGCTTGACCACACCGTCGAAGTACAGGCCGCTTTCGTCGTCGAGCCACGTGGCGTAACCCCCCAGGTAGTAGCTGTTGACCTTACCGCTGCCAGACGCATTGAGGCTGATGTCGGACGTGCTGTGACCGGCCATGACACCGGCCATCCACTGGCCGTCACCGCTGGACAGGGGGGCATCGGCACCGAGGGTCAGGCCACGCTGGTTTTGGGTGTAGCCGCCCCCGTCCCGTTTGCCGGCCACTTCATACTTGTTGCCGTAACCACGCATCCAGAAACCGTTGCTCTGGCCGTCGCTGAAACGCACTTCACCCATACGGGTACGCAGCAGGGACATCTCGCCGTAGAGCACGGTGGGTGCAGTGTTGAACAACCCAAGGACCGCTTTGGTGCTGTTACTGGTGCCACGGCGGCTAGGGTCCAGGTACCAGTCGGTGTCCTGCTTTTGCAGGCCATAGGAATAGGTCCCGACATCCACCGTATCACCCACCAGGGAGAACTGCGCATCACCGCCTTCGGTGTGCACCACCATGATCGGAGTGGCAGCGGCCAGGTCCGAGCCCGTCGCCGCCAGCAACAGGCTGTGATTACCCGTGGCGGTGCCGTTGACGTTCAGCAGATCGGTCTGGCCGTTGGAAAAGTCGGTGTGCATGGCAAAGGTGCCATCGCCCGACAGGCTGTTGACATCCAGTTGGTAGAACTCATCCGGGCCGCCAAAGTTAACGGTACCCCCGCCCATGATCAGGTCGCCGACCTCACTGTCAGCCACCAGCATCCAATGGGACGCCGAGTTGACGCTCAGCTCGGCCACGTTCTTCAACTGGCCGGTCAGCCAGGAGCCGTTGTTGAGTTGCAGCTTGGCGGTGCTGCCGCCTTCGACCACCACGTCGCCCACCAGGGAGCTGCGGTCGACGTTCATGTTGGCCGTTGAGCCGCCCATCACTTCCAGAATATTGCCGTTGCCGCTAATCAAGTTCGACCCATTGCGTACCTGGATATCCGCGTCAGTGCTGGAACCCGCGTCTCCACTCACCAGCAACGCAGCGCCGTTTCTACCCTCGACACTGGAGCCGTTCAATACCAGGCTGCTGGTGTTCAAGTCGGAGGATTCGTAGTGCAGTCGTACACCGTTCTCACCTCCCACGATTTGACTGCTGACCGCGGAGGCGTCCGCCCCCAACAGAAGGATGCCTGTCCCCGTATCGTCGGTAGCAACAACCTGGGAGTTGGTAAAATTCAACTGGCTGAATGCCGAGGCAATCGCGCCGAGGGTAGAGCCGCTGACCGAGCTGCCGACAATGTTCATGGTCGAGCCATCGGACGTCAGAAAGTTACGCCCTGCACTGATACCCAGGCCATTTCTGTTGATGATCGTACTGTCGCGAATATCGGCATTGCTGCTGGTCAAGTGCATCGCATAGGCAGCATTTGCCCGAGCTTCGACCGTTGCGCCGGTCAGATTGATTTGCGAGCCGGAGGAAGCCTGGATGTCTTGCGCTTGTGTTCCCTCGTTCAATGTCATCCGCGAGCCCACTACCTGGGACTGGCGCAACGTCGCGCCATTCGAGATCAAATGGGAGTCTTCCGAAAGAACCCAGTTATCGATGATATAGCCTGGACCAATAGTGCGCTCTTCGCCCCCGACCAACCCGCTCCGGGCCTCAGCGACTGACGCCCCCAGCATGAGCAAACCCATTGCAGGTGCTTGCAGCGCCACCGTCAGCGGATGTTTTTTAAAAAATAAGTTGATGTTCATTCTGCGTGCATACCCGTAAAGAACCTTCCCAAAGGGAACGAATTGACCGGCACCAAGAGAGAGGGGCAGGCCTTCAGGAGCAGCAGATTAGGGAGAGAAGGAGAACGAATATGTAGGACTTATCCGAACATCATTGCTGAATAAAAAGTATGAAACGTAGGATGCTGAAGAAGAGGAGAAGCATCGCCCCTCCTCTTCCGACATGAAGACCTAAGGTTTCCCTAAGGCCAAGGAGAACCGTCGCAGTAGGCTGGGCCAGCCACAACCGCATTGACGATCACATAAGCTTCCGCCGAATCAACAGGAGAAGGCCCCGGAACAGGTACCGAATAGGTAATCCTTACCGCCCCCTCCGAAGGGTTGGCCGCATTGATTGGCTTGACCCGCGTGTCATACGGTGCGACCGGTACGTTAAAACCGGAGACGGTCTCGGTTGCCGTGAGGGGGCCATAAGTGAACACCGTGGAAACAGCCGGCAAGTGACTGGTGCCGGCGTTATCACTGTAGGCGTTCCAGTTAACGCGGATAATCATGCCCGCCGTCATCAACGGGTGAGGCGGTACGCGGATTTGTGCAATGTAGGTGGGCGCAGGCATCGCCGTGCAACCAATCAGCGTAATCCCTGGTGCGATCGTTACCGAATTGACAATGCTTGGGGCGTTGAAAGAAATGACGTTGGCAGCGACCGTAATCGGCTGGGTGGGCGAGACATCGCGATTATTGGTACCCGGAGTGGCAAGCTCGTAATGCAGCGGAATGCGACCATTGGAGTGCTTTGCAATGAATGGCCATGCCACGTTCATGTCGATATCATCGCCAGGGTTCGCCGTGAGATGATTCACCGTCACGCGGTCTACTTCCTCCCCACCGTAAAACAACACGATATCGAACGGTTTTGTATCCGGCAGTGGTGGATCCGACCACAGCGTCACGATGACAGGTGCATCCTGCAGGGCATCAGAGGCATCCAGTTGATTGTTTAAACCCGATGTCGCGCCAGTCAGTTCCGGCCGCGGCAGTCTCGGGTTGACCAAATCGGGGGCGTCGGGGTTCACGGGACCGGCCTTGTCCAGATCCAGGCTGATGGTGCTCGGCACCGGGACTGGATGCCGGACGCCCCCGCGGTCAACCGAATACCCTACTTCCAATGCAATCGCCCCGGTGCTGGCGCCATACAAGGCCAGGAGCGTGGCAAAACCCACATGAAAATTGAATGGCAGAGGATGGCCGTTCAAGGCAAGCGGGCCAATTTCCTGAGTGCCCACCAGCGTAGTCAACCGCACATAAAAATTGTCCTGAGCGCGGTCTGCGTCATAAGACGGAATGATTACAAACATGCCGGAGGATTTGGCAGTGTCGGGCAGATCAATCAAACGATCACCTGCACCGGTGAGGGTCAACGCATCCACAATGCCAGGTGAGGCCAAAACCGGGGCAGGTCGCAGGGCAATGGTAATCGGCAACCCGAGCGATAGTCGGCTGATGTTGCCAGACGCATCCCGAAATTTGTAATACAGGGTGGACAAACCCTCGTGCGCCTGTGCCAATGCGCGAGTGACTTTCACGGCAAGGTCAGGAAATACATCACCCGTTGCGACAACAGGCCCATTGAGGCTGAGGCTCAACTCCCAAGTATCGCCTGGCGCTGCGCCATAGGCGTCATAATCCGGAATAGGAAACTCCACTTCATCGCCACTGGCGGCAAGGAAAGCTTCCGTCAGTGCACCAGGCCAACCCGCCGGGGTGGTCAAGGGGAAAGGAGCAATCCCGGCCGTGTCATAAGGTGCAAGCCGGTCGACAATAAATGTAACAGCAGCGGAACCTGCGATATTGGTGCCGCCAGTGGTGGTCACTTTATAACTATAAGTATGGGTGCCCTGTGTCAACAGTGCGACAGGAACCACACCGACAAACGGAGTCGCGTCAAAAACCCTTGTATTTCTGATATACCCGGATTCGAAGTTCCCAACATCATCCACGTACTCATCGACGTCAGCAGGCAATAACACCGATGGTACTGGAACCCATGATGGCACCTGCAGTTCAAGGTTCCTGTCAACGGCGGCACGGGTAAGCAACCCGGGATACAGGGCCGGATTAACCAACCCCGCAGGTACTGCGGGTAGAAGCGTGATGGGAACAGAAAGGACAGTGGCGTTTTCCTCACTTTCTTTACTTTCCACGAACGGACCTGTCTTTTTCATTTTAATCTACTCGCTCTAGTTTAGTTAAACTAACTGGACATTCTCGCAAACTTCGGTAAACCACCAAGCAGGCACAGCGCGTCGCACGAGCACAGTAATAAGTGCACGAAAAGTCAACAATTCACATGACAAATACAGCACGCGAGCAACTTCAAACAGCGTACTACTTCCTCTTTTGATTAAACATAATACACACCGAGCCTATGAACTCCCAACCCACAGCCAATCCTTTTCGTTACAGGAATGATTATTCGTCGCTGCCGTCACAGAAGCCTGTATCGCCGGGAAAACACACCGTGCCGCCTGGCGTAACCCGATCGATTGTGACCAGCCCTGTCAACGATTCACCCACCACAACCCCCCCTCTAAGCAAGTAATAGCGGCCGCTGGCCGAGCAATACCTGACCATGGGCGCAATCCTGGTATCCCAAGGCAACACCGTGATCACCACGCCGTCACGCAGGTGGTCGGTCGTCAGGAACAACCGGTCTTCAAACTCAGTCCCCCCGATCGGATCTTCCAGGCTGGTAGTACGAAACCCTTGCCACTCAAAAACGAGTTCGTCGTTGACCCGCATCAGCGGATCAGGGCTGATGACCCACAGCACACCATGGCAGATGGCAGGGCGCGATTCACACGTCATGAATTGAGCGGCGCCGTGCAACGTATGACCGATTCTCGGTGCTGGCATTTGTGCAACAGGGTCGACATGCACATTGACCGGGGTATTCGGGGCAACCTGTTCATTGACACCGTTACTGGTGGTGTAAAAAACCGGGAGTGTCGGGTGATTGCCTTGAGCAACAATAATGGCCCCCGATACATCTGGAACAAACCGGACCAACCGATTGATCGAATCCCCAAGCTGAACCACATACCGGGCAATCGGCCCGGTACCGTTCCAGTAAAGCTCGAGCACCTGCCCGGGTTGCGGGTCTGCAAAGAGTCGCACCCATACATTTGCACCGGCGGCCCGGTCGCGGATGTCCAGCTCATTGGTCAGCCCTGAACCGTTACCAAAGACTTGCAGCCGGGCTAGCGTGTCATTGAGCAACAAGGGGGCATTGGCGTGATCCTGGCCGGCAATGGTGAAGTCGGTCCAGAAAAATGCCGTCGGCGATGGAACGGGAGGTAGCAGTGGCCGACGTATCTCGTAGTGGACCGGAACCTCCTCACGAGCCAGCGGACCTGGTATGCGCAAAATACTCCAGGGAATGTCCACATCGAAGGGAAAGCGCGTGACAGGCACCGCAGGCAATACCTGGCGCCCCGCCCAGATCACCAGCACCTCGTCGCCGGGCATGAAGTCTGTGTATTGACTGGGGATTTGCACTGCGATCCCTGCGCGGGCATCGTCACGATTGAGCAGAGGATCATTGTAGGCCGGTGGCCTGATCTGCGGTGGCGGCAGATTACTGGGCAAAACGACCAGGCTGACCCGGAACTGGGTCGGGGCACTCAAGCCACTGAAGTTACCCGTGCGATCGAACAACCGATAGGTCATAAAGATCGGACCATTGGGCAACGCACGGAAAAAGTCGCGATGTACCCTCAGAATCAATGGATCGGAAATCGACACAAGCACCTGGGTGTAAACCGGAATCTGGGGAACCGGGGGATTCAACGGCGACATGTAAAAAGCAACGCTATCCTCTGCCGCGCGATCGTTGTAGGGAGGAATCCGGATTTCGATAAATTCATTGGCAGCCAATACGGCCTCGGTAATGCCGCCCGCCGCGATAGCAGGATCGACGAACTCCAAATGATCATCGGGCGAAATAAAGGTGGGCGGGGTTCTGTCCACCGTGAGGATTCTTGATGGCGAATCCTGATCAGGGCTACCTGCTTCCTTGATCCGGTAGAAGACCTCCACCACCGAGTCGCTGATCATGAAGAGTGTTGGCACGTACAGTGAATACGGAAACGGCGTCGCATTAAACTCCGTTTGATCAAACTCCTTGAAATCCGCCACCGCTTCAAATCCGGAGATTTTCCAGATGAGCTGGACGGTGTTGCTTCTAAACATCGTAGGCCCGGGCAGCCATCTTGGCACACGGCATTCCAAAGGTCGCTCCAGAAACGGCCGGGGAATCAAACCGACAGGGTCCGAATCGGGAACACCCACAATTTCGTCAAATGGGTCCAGGACCAGGACCTGATCGTCCCGGGGCACGGAAGAAACGTTGGCTGATGAACCTTTGGCGGAAGTGGGCATGATGGCCTGCTCCTATTAACACATTGTCGGTTGCCGAGCTGGATTCGATTAAACGCCGGATTCAGGGGCCCGGATACTGTCAGAACTAACAGGTACCTCCCGCCGCTCGTCGTTTTATTTTCGTCAGACAGACGAGCAATTCTGGACGCCAACCTTGACGCATGGCCTGACTTGGTGTTTTCTGAAACCGGTTTCACACCTCCAATAAGAAAGGCCCATCATCGTGACTTCATTTTCCGCCGCCCAGCGCAGCCGTGTGACCATGCTTGATGTGGCCGAGCGTGCCGGCGTGTCCAAGGCCAGCGTGTCGCGTTTTATCGGCGACGACCGCGCCCTGCTCTCCGACGCCATTGCTCTGCGCATCGAGCAGGCCATCGACGAACTCGGCTACCGCCCCAACCAGATGGCCCGTGGCTTGAAACGTGGCCGCACCCGCCTGATCGGCATGCTGGTGGCCGACATCCGCAACCCCTATTCGATTGCCGTGATGCATGGCGTGGAAACCGCCTGCCGCCAGCACGGCTACAGCCTGGTGGTGTGCAACACCGACCGCGATGACGAACAGGAAAGCCAGCACCTGGCCGCCCTGCGCGCCTACAACATCGAAGGGTTGATCGTGAATACCCTGGGCCATCACCTTGACCAGTTGCTGGAACTGCAACGGGAAATGCCCCTGGTGCTGGTAGACCGCAAGGTCGAGCCACTGCACAGCGACCTGGTGGGGCTGGATAACCCGGTGGCGGTGCGCATGGCCGTGGAGCACCTCGAACAGCAAGGTTACCGCGACCTGTTATTGGTCAGCGAAGCGCCCGATGGCACCAGCTCACGGCTGGAACGCCTGGACAGTTTCAACGCCGAAATCAGCCAACGCAGTGCGTTAAGCGGCGCCGTGCTGGAGATCGACAGCCACCTGAATACCCGCCTGCAAGCCTTCCTCGCCGCGCCTCAAGCCGGCCCCAAAGCCCTGTTTTGCGCCAACGGCATCGCCGCACTGGCGTGCACCCGTGCGCTGAAAGAACTGGGCTGCAACCTGTTTGAAGATGTCGGGCTGATCGCCCTGGATGACCTGGACTGGTACCCGTTGGTGGGCAGCGGCATCACGGCCCTCGCCCAGCCCACCGAAGCTATCGGCGCCAGTGCGTTTGACTGTTTGCTCAAGCGGTTGCGCGGGGACACAGCGCCGACACGCACCCTGGATTTTCTGCCGCAATTGATTATCCGAGGCTCGACCCAATCCCTTGTGGGAGCTGGCTTGCCTGCGATGACGGTTTCTCAGGCGAAGCAGTAGTCGACCGACACGCCGCCATCGCAGGCAAGCCAGCTCCCACATGTTTATTTTGCGTATAAAAATGAAACCGGTTTCAGAGGTAAACAACAATGCACAAATACCCCGTTTCCATCAGTCTTTCCAGCTACGGTGCCGACGTGGTCCGCGATCGTGGCCAGCTGAATTTCGTTGAAGTGCTGGCCCGGGCCGGCGCGCAACGCATCGAATGGCGTGAAGAGCTGCTGACCACCGAACAGCCCGCTGAACTGGCCCAAGCCGCGGCGGATCACGGCATGGAATGCGTGTTTTCATCCCCCCTGGAACTCTGGGTTGCCGGCCGCTCCCAACCCAACGCCGATCTCGCCGCCACCCTCGACCGCGCCCAGGCGTTCGGCGCCCGCTGGCTGAAAGTCTCCCTGGGTTATTTCACCGACACCAACGACCTGGACAGCTTGAGCGCCCTGCTCAACCGCCATCCGGTGAGGCTGTTGGTGGAAAACGACCAGACCCTGCACGGCGGGCGCATCGAGCCGATGCAGCGGTTTTTCAACGAAGTCGAACGCCTGGCGGTACCGGTGAAAATGACCTTCGATATCGGCAACTGGCAATGGCAGGACCAATCCGCGACCACCGCCGCACGCCTGTTGGGCCGGCATGTGGATTACCTGCACTGCAAGGCCGTGGCCCGGCGCGCCGACGGCAAGCTGGTGGCACTGCCGCCGGGTGCCGCCGACCTGCATCTGTGGGAACAACTGCTGAAGCACATGACTCAAGGTATTACCCGGGCCGTGGAATTTCCGCTGCAAGGTGATGACCTGGTGCAGGTCACTGCGCAACAAGTCGCCGCCCTCGCCGTCCTTGGCCAGCCCCGCGTGGAGAACGCACATGTCTGAGATCGATATTCTGTCGTTTGGCGAAACCATGGCGATGTTTGTCGCCGAGCAGACCGGCGACCTGGCCCAGGTTGCGCAGTTTCACAAGCGTATTGCCGGGGCCGACAGCAACGTCGCCATCGGCCTGTCGCGCCTGGGTTTCAACGTGGCGTGGCTGAGCCGCGTAGGCGCCGATTCCCTCGGGCGTTTTGTGGTGGACACCCTGCAGAACGAAGGCCTGGACTGTCGGCATGTGGCGGTGGACCCGCTGCACCCCACCGGCTTCCAGCTCAAGTCCCGTGAAGAAGCCGGCGATGACCCGCAGGTGGAATACTTCCGCCGTGGCTCGGCGGCCAGCCATTTGTCGGTGGAGGCGATCAAGCCCGAGCTGTTGCAAGCCCGGCACTTGCACGCCACCGGCATTCCGCCGGCGCTGTCGGACGCCACCCGCGAGCTGTCGCGCCAGTTGATGACGCAAATGCGCGAGGCTGGCCGCAGCGTGTCCTTCGACCCGAACCTGCGCCCGTCCCTGTGGGCCAATGAGCAACGCATGATCCGCGAAATCAACGCCCTCGCCTGCCTGGCGGACTGGGTGTTGCCGGGCCTGAGCGAAGGCCGCTTGCTCACCGGTTTTGAAGACCCGGCCGACATCGCCGCGTTTTACCTGGACCAGGGCGTGGAAGCCGTGGCCATCAAGCTCGGCCCCCATGGCGCGTATTACCGTACGCAGCTGGACCAGGGTTTCGTCGCCGCCGTGCCTGTGGCCAAGGTGGTCGACACCGTAGGCGCCGGCGATGGGTTTGCGGTCGGCATGATCAGCGCGCTGTTAGAAAACCTCAGTTTTGTCGAGGCCGTGCAGCGCGGCAACTGGATCGGCAGCCGCGCGGTGCAGAGCCGTGGCGACATGGAAGGCTTGCCGTTCAGGACCGATCTGCCCCACACCCAGAAAGCCGGCTAATCAGCATCACCCCGTTACCTGTTGCCACAACTACAACAAGCTCAGGAGCAACTTTATGGAACCGTTGAAACTCGCCACCCGCCGTTGGTGGTACATCATGCCCATCGTGTTTATCACCTACAGCCTGGCGTACCTGGACCGCGCCAACTATGGCTTTGCCGCCGCCTCCGGGATGGCCGAAGACCTGATGATCACCCCCGGCATGTCGTCATTGCTCGGCGCGCTGTTCTTCCTCGGCTACTTCTTCTTCCAGGTGCCGGGCGCGATCTACGCGCAAAAGCGCAGCGTTAAAAAACTGATTTTCGTCAGCCTGATTCTCTGGGGCGGCCTGGCCACGTTGACCGGCATGGTCTCCAACGCCTACATGCTGATCGTGATCCGCTTCATGCTCGGGGTGGTCGAAGCCGCGGTAATGCCGGCGATGCTGGTGTACCTGTGCCACTGGTTCACCCGCGCGGAACGCTCCCGGGCCAACACCTTCCTGATCCTCGGCAACCCGGTGACCATGATGTGGATGTCGGTGGTGTCAGGCTATCTGGTGCAGCATTTCAGCTGGCGCTGGATGTTTATCATCGAAGGCCTGCCAGCCGTGCTGTGGGCGTTTATCTGGTGGAAGCTGGCGGACGAAAAACCCGCCGACGCCAAGTGGCTGAGCGCCCAGCACAAAAAAGACCTGGAAACCGCCCTCGCCGAAGAACAGGTGGGCATCAAGGCGGTGAAGAACTACGCCGAAGCCTTCCGCTCGCCCAAGGTGATCATCCTGGCGCTGCAGTTTTTCTGCTGGAGCATTGGCGTATACGGCTTCGTGCTGTGGCTGCCGTCGATCCTCAAGGCCGGCTTGAAGATGGACATGGTCGAGGCCGGCTGGTTGTCGGCGCTGCCGTATCTTGCGGCGGTGATCGGCATGCTGGTGGTGTCCTGGGGTTCGGACAAACTGCAAAAACGTAAGCGCTTTGTGTGGCCACCGCTGCTGATCGCTTCCATCGCGTTTTATGCGTCCTACGTGCTCGGCGCCGAACATTTCTGGTGGTCGTACACCCTGTTGGTGATCGCCGGGGCGTGCATGTATGCGCCTTACGGGCCGTTTTTTGCGATCGTCCCGGAGATCCTCCCGGCCAACGTCGCCGGCGGCGCAATGGCATTGATCAACAGCATGGGCGCCCTCGGTTCATTCGGCGGCTCCTACCTGGTGGGTTACCTCAACAGCAGCACCGGTTCGCCCGGCGCGTCGTACCTGCTGATGAGCGGTGCGCTGCTGGTGTCGGTGGTGTTGACGATCTTTCTCAAGCCCGGCGCCAGTGACCGCGAACGCGCCCCGCTGCATTCCCTTGAATTGAAGGTAAAGACCTGATGAAAAAGTCTGTCGTGCTCTACAAAAAACTCTCTGCGCCGCTGATGGTCCGCCTGCATGAGCAGGCCGAGGTCACGCTGATCGAATCACTGGATGACAACGGCCTGGCAACACTGCGTGAGGCCTTGCCGACCGCCCAAGGCTTGCTCGGTGCCAGCCTGCGCCTGGACGCGAAACTGTTGGACCTGGCACCCAACCTGGAGGCCGTGGCCAGCGTGTCAGTGGGTGTCGACAACTACGATATCGACTACCTGACCGAGCGTGGCATCCTGCTCAGCAACACCCCCGACGTGCTTACCGAAACCACTGCCGATACCGGCTTTGCGCTGATCCTGGCAACCGCTCGCCGGGTAGTGGAGTTGGCCAATATGGTGCGCGCCGGCAACTGGAACCAGAACATCGGCCCGCTGCATTTTGGCAGCGACGTGCACGGCAAGACCCTGGGCATTATCGGCATGGGTCGCATTGGCGAAGCGTTGGCCCAGCGCGGGCACTTCGGTTTTGGCATGCCGGTGATCTACCACAGCCACTCGCCAAAGCCTGCGGTGGAACAGCGTTTCGGCGCCGAATACCGCAGCCTGCCAGACCTGCTCCAGCAAGCCGACTTCGTCTGCCTGACGTTGCCGTTGACCGCAGAAACCGAAGGCGTGATTGGCGCCAAAGAGTTCGCCCTGATGGGCCCGGAGACGATCTTTATCAACATCTCCCGGGGCAAGGTGGTGGACGAGGCGGCGCTGATCGAGGCGCTGCAACAACGCACGATTCGCGCGGCGGGGCTGGATGTGTTCGTACGCGAACCGCTGCAGCATGACTCGCCGTTGCTGCGCCTGAACAACGTGGTAGCCACGCCGCATATCGGTTCGGCCACCCACGAGACGCGGGAAGCGATGGCGCGGTGTGCGGTGGACAATCTGCTGGCGGCGCTGGCGGGTGAAAAACCGAAGAACCTGGTGAACCCGGCTGCCTGGAAACACTGACTGAAAACGCCGCAGGACCAATGTGGGAGAGGGCTTGCTGTGGTGAGGGGGCTTCACTCCAGATTGATGGGGCTGCTTCGCAGCCCAGCGCGGGGCAAGCCCGCTCACCACAGCAAGCCAGCTCCCACATTTTTGATCGCATTTCAGGTCAGATGACGAACCGCGCCACCATCCCGTTCAAATCCACCGCCAGGCGCGACAGTTCGTGGCTGGCGGCGCTGGTCTGGTTGGCACCCGCTGCCGACTGGGTCGCCAGGTCGCGGATGTTCACCAGGTTGCGGTCAACCTCGCGGGACACCTGGGCCTGCTCTTCCGAGGCGCTGGCGATCACCAGGTTGCGTTCGTTGATCAGGCTGATGGACTGGGTGATCTGCTCCAGCGCCACACCGGCAGCCCGCGCCATTTCCAGGGTGCTTTGAGTGCGCTGGTTACTCTGCTGCATGGACTGCACGGCTTCACCGGTGCCGCTCTGGATGCCGGCGACCATTTTTTCGATTTCCTGGGTCGACTGCGCAGTGCGATGGGCCAGGGCCCGTACTTCGTCCGCCACCACCGCGAAACCACGACCGGCTTCACCGGCACGCGCCGCTTCAATCGCCGCGTTGAGGGCCAGCAGGTTGGTCTGTTCAGCGATTGCGCGAATCACGTCCAGTACCTTGCCAATATCACGGCCCTGAGTGGCCAGGCCTTCAATCAGCACGGCGGTGTTTTGCACGTCCTGGGTCATGGTCTGGATCGCACCCACGGTTTCCACCACCCGGTCGCGCCCTTCCCGTGCGGCCTGGTTGGACTGGCTGGACGCCTCGGAGGTGGACACCGCATTGCGCGCCACCTCTTCGACTGCGGCGGTCATCTCATTCACTGCCGTGGCGGCCTGGTCGATTTCGTTGTTCTGTTGTTGCAAGCCTTTGGACGCTTCTTCGGTGACGGCGCTGAGTTCTTCCGCTGCAGAGGCCAGTTGCGTGGCGGAGCCGGCGATGTGCTGGATGGTCTGGCGCAGGTTGCCTTGCATCCCGGCCAAGGCGCCGATCAGGCGGGCGGGCTCGTCCTTGCCGTCGTCCTCGATCACTGTGCTCAGGTTACCGCCAGCGATGGTTTCGGCAACTTCCAGGGCTTTGCGCAACGGGGTCACGATGCTGCGGGTCAGCAGCCATGCCAGCAACACGGTCATCAAAGCTGCGATCACCGAGACAGCGATGATCCCGGTGATGGCGTCCTGATAACTTTTCCCGGCCTCGTCACCGGCCTGCTTGGCATCTGCTGCATTGATGGCGATCAGCTTATTCAGCTGCTCGCCCATTTGGTCGGTACCGTCCTTGATGCGGCTGTTGATCAAGGCGCGCATCTCTTCCACTTTGTTCTGCCGCGAGAAGCTCACCATCTCAGCCTGAGCCTTGAGGTAATTATCGAGCGTGAGGGCGAACGTCTTGTACAGCGCAGCCTCTTCATCCCCGGCCGGCATCGCGGCGTAGGCAGCCTGGGCGGTCTTGACCTTGCCTTCCAGCACCCCCATACGGGTCTGTGCCTCTTCCAGCGCTGCCGGCTCACGATTCACCAGGACGCGAAACGACAATATCCGCAGGCGCAGGACGTTTTCGGTCATGGTGGCCAGATAGCCGACGCTGGGCAGTTGGTTCGCGCCCATGTCCACCGACGCCTGGCGGATCAGGGTCATGCGGTTGGCCGCAAACACCCCCAGGACGATGACAAGCAACGCAATAAACGCAAAACCGAGGAAAGCTCGAGGGGCGATATTCAGCTGACGGAGGGACATAGGGGGTGCTCTCAGAAGTAGTGGCTGCGAGCATCCCTGCCGCGACACGGTCAGTGTGCGTCAACGCGCCTTTCTGACCGGTTGGCACCACTGTTGTAATAGGTATGTGGGCCTATAAGAGATATCGGCAGGCTTGAGGATTTAATGGGGGATGTTTCGAAATATTTTTTCACACTTCTGACAACTGGCACTTTCTGGCATCCTGCGCCTCCTTTTTCCTACCCGGGCCCGTATTTTGTCTGACGCTCAAACCCCTCGCCCCCGTTATAAATCCGACCTGATCTACGGCCTCGACGACCGCCCGCACTTCAGCGCGGCGATCTTTGCCGCCCTGCAGCATGTGCTGGCGAGCTTTGTCGGCATCATCACCCCGACGCTGATCGTCGGTGGCGTGCTGGGCCTTGAAAGCGAAGTGCCGTACCTGGTGAGCATGGCGTTGTTTGTGTCGGGTCTCGGCACCTTTGTGCAGGCGCGCACGTTCGGCCCGGTGGGTTCAGGCCTGCTGTGCCTGCAAGGCACCAGTTTTTCGTTTATCAGCGTGATCCTGAGCGCCGGGTTCATGGTCAAGGCGCGGGGCGGCGGCACTGATGAAATCCTGTCGACGATCTTCGGCATCTGCTTCTTCGCGGCGTTTATCGAAGTGGTGCTCAGCCAGTTCATCGGCAAACTGCGCAAACTGATCACCCCGGTGGTCACCGGCACCATCATCACCTTGATGGGCCTGTCGCTGATCAAGGTGGCCGTCACCGACATGGCTGGCGGTTATGGCGCCAGCGACCTGGGCGCCGCTGGCAACATGGGCCTGGCGGCCCTGGTATTGCTGACCATCGTGGTGCTCAACCGCTTCAACAACCCGTTCCTGCGCCTGGGTTCGATCGTGATCGGCCTGACCCTCGGCTTTGCCGTGGCCTGGTGGATGGGCCGCGTCGACCTGGCCGCCCTGCCCCAGTTGCCACTGATCAGCGTGCCGGTGCCGTTCAAGTACGGTTTCTCGTTCGACTGGGTGGCGTTTATCCCGGTGGCGGTGATCTTCCTGATCTCGCCCCTGGAGGCGGCCGGGGACCTGACGGCCAACTCGATGATTTCCCAACAGCCGGTCAAGGGCCCGCTGTACATCAAGCGCATCAAGTCCGGCTTGCTGGCTGACGGCCTCAACTCGGTGATGGCCGCCACGTTCAACAGCCTGCCCATGGTGACCTTCGCCCAGAACAACGGCGTGATCCAGTTGACCGGCGTGGCCAGCCGGTATGTGGCGTATTTCATTGCCGGCCTGCTGGTACTGCTGGGGCTGTTCCCGATGATTGGCGCGGTGTTGCAACTGATGCCCAAGCCGGTACTGGGCGGCGCGACCCTGATCATGTTCGGCACCGTCGCGGTGGCCGGGATCAAAATCCTCGCCGAGGCCGGCCTGCACCGGCGCAACGTGCTGATCGTGGCCATCTCCCTGGGGATGGGCCTGGGGGTGGCGGCCGTGCCGGAAGTGCTGCGCGAACTGCCCAAGGCGCTGCACAACATCTTCGAGTCGCCGATCACCGTGGGTGCGTTCTGCGCTATCGTGCTGAACATCTTCCTGCCTGAGGAGTTCATAGAACTGGAAGAAGATGAATTTGATCCGGAAGCCTCCACCCTCAAGGTGATGCAGGACCCGGACGTCACGAAATAGGAGAACCCGTTTTATGCGCAAGCTCATGGTCCTGTCACTGCTGCTACTCAGCCTGAGCGCCTGCGCGCTGTTCCCCGACCGCGACCCGGTGAACATCAACGTGGTGGGCATCGAGCCGTTGCAAAGCCAGGACCTTGAGGTGCGGTTCGCGGTCAAGTTGCGGGTGCAGAACCCGAACGAGACCGCGATCGACTACAGCGGCGTGGCCCTGGACCTGGAGGTCAATGGCCGGCCCCTGGCGTCGGGGGTGAGTGACCAGGGTGGTTCGATCCCACGTTTTTCGGAGACCGTACTGACGGTGCCGGTGAGTGTTTCGGCGTTTTCCGTGCTGCGTCAGACCCTGGGCTTGAGCCAGACCCAGAGTTTGAATAACCTGCCTTATGTGTTACGCGGGAAACTGGCGGGTGGGCTGTTCGGCACCATGCGCTTTGTGGATCGCGGCACCCTGGACCTGCCCAACACCGCCACCTGGTAACGATCACGGAGAGCCTCGCCACATGGACGCGATACCCACGCTGTATACCGAACGCCTGATTCTGCGGCCGCTGACGCTGGAGGATGCCGAGGGCGTGCAGCAGCAGTTTCCCCATTGGGAAGTGGTGCGTTACCTCAATGCCCAGGTGCCCTGGCCGTACCCGGCGGACGGCGCGCGCAGCTATCTGGAACACGTTGCGTTGCCGGCCATGGCGCGCGGTGTGGAGTGGCATTGGTCGATCCGCCTGAAAAGCGCGCCAGAGGTTTTGATTGGGAATGTCAGCCTGATGGATGAGGTGGACAACAACCGGGGCTTTTGGCTGGGCTTGCAATGGCAGGGCCAGGGGTTGATGGCCGAGGCCAGTGCGGCGGTGACCGAGTATTGGTTTGAGGTACTGGGGCGGCCCGTGATGCGGGTGCCCAAGGCGACGCCGAACGTTGCGTCGCGCAGGATTTCCGAGCGTACGGGGATGCGGTTGGTCAGGACCGATGAGGGGCGGTTTGTCGCTGGAAGTTTCCCCAAGGATATTTGGGAGATTACTCGTGAGGAATGGCTGGGGGGGCGCGGTTTCTGAGTCGGGTATTGGGTGTATATCCGTTGTTTGGGTGATGGCTGATATCGGTTCCGCTCTTACAGCGGGTCACTTTTGGAAAAGAGCCCCAAAAGTAACCAAAAGGGCTCTTGCCCCACCACTCGGCACCTCGCTCAGGCTCGGTGTGCCCTCACTCCGGTACTACTCCGCGGGCCGCCGCGACGGGGCGTCCCTGCCCCGTCGCGGCTAAACCGGCGTCCTGCCGGTTTACCCGCTCCGTACTACCTGCGTTCGGCCAGCGTGGTTTAACGGGGCGCCTAAGATCAAGATCAAAAGCAGATCAACAGCACAGCGGCCTACAGGCCGGCTTGAGTGGTGTGAAGCAAAGGCAAGATCAAAAATCAAAAGCGGGCACGGTCCAAATGTGGGAGCTGGCTTGTCGGGTCGCCGCATCGCTGCGATGGCATCAACTGGGTGTACCTGAAAAACCGAGGTGTCTGCATCGCAGGCAAGCCAGCTCCCACAGAAAAGCAGAGCTGCAGCAGTTTCAGATTTGGTTTTCGCTATGGCTTTTGATCTGGCTACTACCACTCA
>NZ_AHHC01000007.1:0-190579 GCF_000242655.1 Pseudomonas sp. PAMC 25886 | reverse complement strand
AGCCAGCTCCCACAGAAAAGCAGAGCTGCATCAGCATCAGTTTCAGATTTGGTTTTCGCTTTGGCTTTTGATCTGGCTTCTACCACTCAAGCCGGCCTGTAGGCCGCTGTGCTCTTGCTTTTGATCTTGATCTGACTGCCCCAATAAGCCCGAGGCCGAACGCAGGGATTGAGGAGCGGGTAAACCGGCAGGACGCCGGTTTAGCCGCGACGGGCCAGGGACGGGCCGTCGCGGCGGCCCGCGGAGCAATGCCGGAGTGAGGGAACACCGAGCCTAGGCGAGGGGCCGACAGGCGGGGCAGAGCGTTTTGGTTACTTTGCCGCTTTTGCAAAGTGACCCGCTGTAAGAGCGGAACCAATAGCGGCCGTTACCCAAGAAATGGATATACACCCCAACAGCGTCAGAGCCCAAACCGCTCCCGCTCATGCTCATACAACGGCCTTACCAACGCGAACTCATGGTCAATTTCATCCACCAACCGCCCCAAATCCGCAACCACAGGCCTGGCCGACCGATCCTCAAGCAACTGACAAAGCTCAGCCAACCGCACGGCCCCAAGGTTACCGCTACTCCCCTTGAAGCTATGGGCAATCCGCCCCAACGCCTTGGCATCATCCCGCGCCCGGCGCAGCGCCTCTACCCGCTTCTGCGAGTCATCGAGAAACGTGTCGAGCAGCTTCGGATACTCGCCCTCCATGACCTCCTGCAAGCCGGTCAGCACATCGGGGTCCAGATGAATCTCTGCCACTTGTTCGCTCCTTGATCAAGAATCGGCGGATTATGCCAGAGCCTTCCATGAAAACTCCACGCACACACACCGCCCGCCGTCAGTCCAGCCTACATCGCTGCTCAACTGACGTACCAGGCTCAACCCCCGACCAGACAGACGGTCAACATCCAGCGGCCTGGCCAGCACCTTCTCCACATCAAACCCCGGCCCACTGTCCTCGATCCGCAAGGTCAGGCAACCGCCCTCCCCGGCCGGCACCACATTCAGGTGCACCCGCACATACCCGCTGTTCACCTGCGCCAGCCGCTCATTACGCTCCCGGTAATACGCCGCAAACCCCTGGGCATCCCGCTTCAGCCGCGAATCCAGCCCCAGCACGCCATGCTCCAGGGCATTGGAATACAACTCAGCCATCACCGTGTACAACGCACCGCTCTGCTCGCGCAGCCCATGAATCTCCAACAGCAGTTGCAGCAAATACGGCAAAGGGTTGTAGGACTTGAGCGTCTCGGCACGAAATTCAAAGCTGACCGACCAATCCAGCGGCGACGACTGGCCGCTGTCGGAATACATCACCGACGGCGAGCGCAACACCTCCCCCGCCTGCAGGCTGATTTCCACCATGCTGATGTCATCGCGCACTTCACCGCGAAAACCCGCCAGGGCCTGCTCGATCTCCTCGAACAACCGGTCGGGCTCGCGATTGGCCGCAAACACCTGCTGCAAACGCTCGGCGCCAAACAATTGCTCGTGGGCATCGGCGGTGTCCAGCACGCCATCCGACAACAAGAACACCCGGTCACCCAGCGCCATCGGCCAGACTTCAGTGCGGTCATCAAACGCCTCGGCCGCCAATATGCCCAGCGGCAAATGCCGAGACAGCAGCGGCGTGCGCTTGCCGGTGGCGATTTCATGCACGTAGCCCTCGGGCATGCCGCCGTTCCACACTTCCACCACCCGCCGCTGGGCACTGAGGCACAGCAGGGTGGCGCAACAGAACATGTCCACCGGCAAGATGCGCTTGAGCTTGGCGTTCATCTCCCGCAACGTCTGCGCCAGGCCGTAACCCTTGGCGGTCATGCCGTAGAACACTTCCGCCAGGGGCATGGCGCCGACCGCGGCGGGCAAACCGTGGCCGGTGAAATCCCCCAGCAGCACATGCATGTCACCCGACGGCGTATAGGCGGCCAACAGTAAATCGCCGTTGAACAGCGCGTAGGGCGATTGCACGTAGCGAATATTCGGCGCGGCGTTGATACAGCCGGAGTGGGCGACCTTGTCGAACACCGCCTTGGCCACCCGCTGTTCCTGCAACAGATGGTCGTTGTGCCGGGCGATCAGGTCGCGCTGCTGTAATACCGTGGCCTGCAAGCGGCGCAGGCGGTCCATGGCGTTGATCTTCGCCGCCAGGATCACCTGGTTATAGGGTTTGGCCAGGAAGTCATCACCGCCCGCATCCAGGCACTGGGCCAGGGCTTCGCTCTCGCGCAGGGAGGTGAGGAAGATGATCGGCACCAGCGCTTCCCCCGCCAGGTGCTTGATCTGCCGGGCCGCCTCAAAGCCATCCATGACCGGCATCAGTGCGTCCATCAACACCAACTGCGGCCGCTCGCGGATGAACACTTGCACCGCTTCCTCGCCGTTGCTGGCGGTGATCACCTGGTGCCCCTGGCGGCGCACGATGGTCGACAGCAACAACAGGTCAGCGGCGCTGTCTTCGGCGATCAACACCGTCAGCGCCTCAAGGACCGGGGCCAGGACGCTCAAGTGAGGTCGAACAGTTTGTCGAAGTTGGAAATGGCGAGGATCTTGCGCACGTCGGAGTTGCTGTTGACCACCTGCACTTCGGCATTGTCGCCTCCGGCATGGTCACGCAACAGCAGGAGCATGCCCAGGGCCGAGCTGTCCATGTAGGTGGTTTCCTTCAAGTCCACCACGTAGATCTCGGGCACCTTGTAGAACCGCTCGTAGGCATCACGAAAGGCCTGGTGGCTACCGAAATCGAATCGCCCCCTGACGGTGATCGTCAACTTCGTCCCGTCCAGGGACACTTCTGATTCGACTGACATACGACTGCTTCCTTGTCATTGGCAATGTGCAACAAGGTTTAGCAGGTGATGGGGAAGTGGGCAAATCCATGCAGCAGCGGCGGCGTGGTTAATAGGGGTTTTGGCGGGGAAGACGTTGGGACAGCTCATCGAGCAATTTCTGCTCGCGTTTGTCTTCCAGCGCACGGGCTTCGTCGATGTAGCGCTGCACCAGCTTGCGCAGGCCTTCGACCCGGGCGTAGGCCTGTTGCCAACTGTCGCGGGCCTTGTCGACGTTGGCCTGGTGCCACGCCAGGCTCTGGCGTTGCTGGCCGACAGCGGTTTCCAGTTGATTGAGAAAGCCCTGGTACCCCATCAGCCATTGCCCGGACACGCCCTTGCTGCCGCGCTCGATCCACTGTTGCTGATACTCGCCGCGAAAGCGCTCCAGGTCGCCCAGTTTGCTTTCCGCCAGGCGAACCTGGCCCTGGAAGTACCCCAGGCGCTGGACGGCGGTCTTTTCGGCTTTTTCGGCCATGTCCACCACTGGGGCAAGGCGCGCGGCACGCGTGTTGGCCATGGGTTATCCGCCTGGCGCCGGCGCGAATATGGTGCCCAGGTGCGCCTCGCTTTCACCCATGCTGATCTTGTCGTTGAGGCCCTGGCGCAGGTAGGTCACCAGTTGCGGTTGCAGGGCAATCGCCAGGTCGGTCTCGCGATCACCACCGGCCACGTAGGCGCCCACGCTGATCAGGTCGCGGCTCTGTTGATAGCGCGACCAGAGTTGCTTGAACTGCTGCGCGCGCATCATGTGCTCGGGTGTGACCACCGACGGCATCACCCGGCTGATGGAGGCTTCGATGTCGATGGCCGGGTAGTGCCCTTCCTCGGCCAAGCGCCGGGACAGCACGATGTGCCCGTCGAGCACGCCCCGTGCCGAGTCGGCAATCGGGTCCTGCTGGTCATCGCCTTCGGACAGCACGGTGTAGAACGCGGTGATCGAACCGCCACCGGCCTCGGAGTTACCGGCGCGCTCCACCAGCTTGGGCAGCTTGGCGAACACCGACGGCGGATAACCCTTGGTGGCCGGCGGCTCGCCGATGGCCAGGGCGATTTCCCGCTGGGCCTGGGCGAAACGGGTCAGGGAGTCCATCAGCAACAGGACGTTCTTGCCCTTGTCGCGAAAATATTCGGCGATGCGTGTGCAGTACATCGCGGCGCGCAGGCGCATCAGCGGCGCGTCGTCCGCCGGCGAGGCGACCACGACGGAACGCTTGAGGCCTTCTTCGCCCAGGCTGTGCTCGATGAATTCCTTCACCTCGCGGCCCCGCTCGCCGATCAGCCCTACCACGATGATGTCGGCCTCGGTGAAGCGCGTCATCATGCCCAGCAACACCGACTTACCCACGCCGGTACCGGCGAACAGGCCCAGGCGCTGGCCACGGCCCACCGTCAATAAACCGTTGATGCTGCGAATGCCCACGTCCAGCGGCACGCTGATGGGGTTACGCTTGAGCGGGTTGATGGTCGGGCCGTCCATGGGCACCCAGTCTTCCGCCTTCATCCCGCCCTTGCCGTCGAGGGCGCGGCCGGCGCCGTCGAGTACGCGACCGAGCATGCTCATGCCCATCGGCAGGCGGCCCGTATCAGCCAGCGGCACCACGCGGGCGCCGGGGGCAATACCGGCAACGCTGCCAACCGGCATCAGGAATACTTTGCTGCCGGAAAAACCCATCACTTCGGCTTCAACCTGCACCGGGTGGTAGCTGTCGTCGTTGATCACCATGCAGCGGCTGCCCATGGCGGCGCGCAGGCCTTCCGCTTCCAGGGTCAGGCCGACCATGCGCAGCAGGCGGCCCTCCAGGATCGGCTGGCCCGGCAACTCGGTGACGTCGGCATAGCCCCCCAGGCGTTTGGCGAAGCTGGTGCGATCAAGGCGCATCGGGGGTGTCCAGCTCAACGCTCAAGTCAGGCTCGGCGGGGTGCAGTGCCTGCTCGTGCAACTGGTCAAACAGCTTGGCCATGATCTGACTGATGCGCGTCTCGATCGTGGCGTCGATGCGGCTGTGTTCGGTCTCCACCCGGCAACCGCCGGGCAGCAGCGCGGCGTCTTCGACGATGCGCCAGGTTTCTTCATGGCGCTCGCGCAGGGCTTTGACCTGTTCGAAATCCTGCGGGTTGATGTACAACCGCACATTGCCGACGCCCAGGGGCAGCAGCTTGAGGGCTTCGCGCATCACGCTTTCGATTTGCGTGGAGTCCAGCGCCAGCTCGCGCTGAATCACCTGGCGAGCGATGTGTTCCACCAGGCCAACCATGGCTTTTTCGATCTGTGAGTCCTGCTCGGCAATCGGATCGAACAGGCTGCCCATCAGGGTTTCCAGGCTGGCGAGCTTGACGCTCAGCGCCGCCTCGGCTTCCTGGCGGACCTTGAGGGTGGTGCTGCGAAAGCCGTCTTTCTCACCGGTGGAAAAGCCCTCGTTGTAGGCTTCCTGGCGAATGCTTTCCAGCTCTTCCAGGGTCAGTGGCTGGACTTCTTCCAGCGGCACTTCTTCCATCTCGGCCGGCGGCTCTTCTACCGGTTCCGGCTCAGGCTCCGGGCGATGCGGGTCGAAACTGGGCAGCGACCAGACGTCGAACCCTCCGACGTCCCGTGCGCGAATCAGATCGCTGGGCGTCTCATCTTTGTTCGACATGCGCGGCGCCTTAAATCATTTCTTCGCCGCCCTTCCCACCGAGAACGATTTCTCCGGCTTCGGCCATACGGCGGGCAATGGTGAGGATTTCTTTCTGCGCGGTTTCCACGTCGCTGACGCGCACCGGGCCCTTGGCCTCGAGGTCGTCGCGCAGCAGTTCGGAAGCCCGCTTGGACATGTTCTTGAAGATCTTTTCCTTGACGCCTTCGTCGGAGCCTTTGAGGGCCAGCACCAGCACGTCGGAGGAGACTTCCCGCAGCAACGCCTGGATGCCACGGTCGTCGACATCGGAGAGGTTGTTGAACACGAACATGAGGTCTTCGATCTGCACCGACAGGCTGTCGTCGATCTCGCGGATCGAGTCCATCAACTGGCCTTCCACCGAGCTGTCGAGGAAGTTCATGATGTCGGCCGCACGCTTGATGCCGCCCAACGTGGTACGCGAAGCGTTGGAATTGCCCGAGAACTGCTTCTCGAGAATCGTGTTGAGTTCTTTCAGGGCCGCCGGCTGCACGGTGTTCAACGACGAGACGCGCAGGATGATGTCCAGGCGCACCTTGTGGTCGAAATGGCCGAGCACTTCACCGGCCTGGTCGGGGTCGAGGTACGCCACCACGATCGCCTGGATCTGCGGGTGTTCGTAGCGGATCACATCGGCCACGGCTCGCGGCTCCATCCACTTCAGGCTGTCGAGGCCGCTGGTGTTGCCACCCAGCAGGATGCGGTCGATCAGGCCGTTGGCCTTGTCTTCGCCCAGGGCCGAGGTGAGCATCTTGCGAATGTAGCTGTCGGAGCCGACGCCCAGGCTGGTCTGGTCGCCGACGATCTCGACGAACTCGCTCATCACCTGCTCGACTTGCTCACGGTGCACATTGCGCATTTGCGCCATGGCCACGCCTACCCGTTGAACCTCTTTGGGGCCCATGTGGCGCAGCACTTGGGCGGCGTCGGTTTCTCCCAGGGACAGCAACAGCACGGCGGCTTTGTCGACCCGGGAGAGTTTGGCTACAGCGGCTCGAGCATCACTCATCTGCGTTAATCCACTCTTTCACGACCTGGGCCACACGACCCGGGTCTTCGGCCACCAGGCTCTTGATTGCGTTCAACTGAGCGTCATAACCCTCGCTCGGGCTCGGCAACAGAATGCTTTGCGGGCCACCAAGGCTCACGCGGTCGTTGGCCAGTTCGCCATCGAGACCGCCCATGCCCCCCAACTCGACATCGCCGCCTGCCAAAGCAAGCTGCTTTTTGCCGTGGCCGGTGATGTTGTTGAGCACCGGACGCAGCACGCCGAACACCAGCACCAGGATAAACAGCACACCCAGCACTTGCTTGACGATGTCCCAGAACCACGGCTGAGTATAGAACGCCGCCTCGGCGATGACTTCGCCACGCTCGGCGGAGAACGGCATATTGATCACGCTGACGCTGTCGCCACGGCTGGCATCGAAGCCCACCGCGTCCTGCACCAGGCGGGTGAAGCGCGCCAATTCATCGGCGCTCCACGGTGCACGAGTGACGGCGCCGTCAGCGGCGTTGACCTTGACCTGATCATCCACCACCACCGACACCGACAGGCGATTGATCCGGCCCTGCTGCTGCTTGGTGTGGCTGATGGAGCGGTCAAGCTCGAAGTTCTTGGTGGATTGTTGACGCTTGTCGGCCGGGTACGGCGCCAGCATCGGCTGGCCGGTGGCCGGGTCCATGATCTGCTGGCCGTTGGCGTCCAGCAGCGGCTGGCCAGGTTGCACCGCGCCTGCGGTAGCGGCAGCGCCACCGGTGGTTTGCGGGGCGGTAGCCGGGGTTGGCGGCTGGTTGCTCAGGGCACCCGGCACACCTTGCGGGCCATTGCTGGCGGTGCGTTGTTCAGTGGTCGACTGCTCGCTGCGCAGGGCCGGCTGGTCCGGGTTGAACTGCTCGGAAGTCGATTCGACCGCGCTGAAATCCACATCGGCCGACACTTCAGCCTTGTAGCGATCATTGCCCAACACCGGTTGCAGGATGTTGTGCACGCGCTGGGTCAGCATGCTTTCCATACGACGGCTGTAGTCG
The DNA here is from genome assembly GCF_000242655.1 of Pseudomonas sp. PAMC 25886. Lineage (NCBI taxonomy): Bacteria > Pseudomonadati > Pseudomonadota > Gammaproteobacteria > Pseudomonadales > Pseudomonadaceae > Pseudomonas > Pseudomonas sp. PAMC 25886. The sequence goes on along the minus strand of NZ_AHHC01000007.1, from coordinate 183,074 downwards.
AACTGCTTGCCGGCCATGGTCAGCGAGGAGTTTTCCGCCATGTCGGACAGCAGGTTGCCCTTCTGGTCGACCACGGTGATTTGCGACTTGCTCAATTCGGGAACGCTGGTGGCCACCAGGTTGATGATCGCCAATACCTGGCCAGGCTCCAGCGAGCGGCCAGCAAACAGTTCGACCAGTACCGAGGCGCTGGGCTTGCGCTCGTCGCGAACAAACACCGAGCTTTTCGGAATTGCCAGGTGCACGCGGGCACCCTTGACGTTGTTCAACGCGGAAATGGTACGCGCCAGTTCGCCTTCCAGGCCGCGACGGTAGCGGGTGGCTTCCATGAACTGGCTGGTGCCCAGGCCCTGGTCCTTGTCGAGGATCTCAAAGCCGATATTGGCGTCGGAGGGGGTCACGCCGGCGGCCGCCAGTTTCATGCGCGCACGGGCTACATCATCGGCCTTGACCAACAGGGCGCCGGAATTCGGTTCGACGGTGTAGGCAATATCTGCCGCCGCCAGGGTTTCCATGATTTGCTTGGAATCCATGCCCGCCAGGCTGCCGTACAGCGGGCGGTAATCCGGTTGCTGGGACCACAGCACCACGGCAAAACCAATCGCCACGCTGGCAGCCAGGCCGACCATCAGGCCCACCTGACGCAGCATGGTCATCTCGGAGAGGTTTTCCAGGAACGACAGGCCAAACAGCGGCGGCTTGCCGTCTGCCTTGGCGGGTGCGTTATCCACGACTGCTTCTGCCATGACTCAAATCGTCCTTAAACCGGCATCTGCATGATGTCTTGATAGGCTTGAACCAGCTTGTTGCGCACCTGGGTCAACGCCTGGAATGAAACGCTGGCTTTTTGCGAGGCGACCATCACGTCGGTGAGGTCCACGCCGCTTTTGCCGATCTCGAAGGCGGTCGCCAACTGATTGGAAGCCTGCTGGGTATCGCTGACCTTGTTGATGGCCTGGCCGAGCATGTCGGCAAAGCTGCTCTGACCCAATTCCGGTACGGCTTGCGCGGCGGATTTCGGTTGAGACATGGCATCCATTTGCATGGACCGCATATCCAACATCAACCGATTGAATTCAACACCTTGGCTCATGAACGTTCTCTCCGACGACCCGCAATTTTTTGACACTACGCAACGGTTACTGGGGTGGTAGCAACAAGGGTGCCAGCTCCGTGGCAATTCGTAAGAAAAGGCGACTAACCCTGTCGGCTTCGAGAATTCTCAAGTGGCGTAGAGGTAGGCTTCCACGTCCATCCCGGCATCGCGCATCTGTGCCAGCTTGTAGCGCAAGGTGCGCGGGCTGATGCCCAGGCGCTCGGCGGCCTCTTTGCGGCGGCCGCGCTCGGAGCGCAGGGTGTCGATGATCATCTGGAATTCGCGGCGGCGCAGGTCGTCGCCCAAGGCACCGGCCGACTCGGCAGACGCGGCTTCAATCAGCGGCGCAAGCGCCAGCGTCGGCAAGGGCGCAGCGCCCGTACCCATGGCCAGGCAGAAATCCTGGGGCTGGATCAGGCCTCCCTGCTGTAAAATCAACGCACGCTGGATCGCATTGTCCAATTCCCGCACGTTGCCGGGCCATGGGTAGCTGATCAGGCAGGCCTGGGCGTCGGCCGACAGGCGCGCCTGGGCATGCTTCATTTTATTGACGTGCTTGCTCAGCAAGCGCTCTGCCAGCGGGATGATGTCTGCCGGACGCTCGCGCAACGGGCGCCAGGCCAACGGGAACACCGAGAGCCGGTAGAACAAATCCTCACGGAAGCGCCCCGCCGCCACTTCGCCCGCCAGGTCGCGGTTGGTGGTGGCAACCACGCGGATGTCCAGCTGGATCGGCTTGCGCGCCCCCACCCGCTCCACTTCGCGCTCCTGCAATACCCGCAGCAACTTGGCTTGCAGGCCCAGGGGCATTTCGGAGATTTCGTCGAGCAGGATCGTGCCGCCGTCCGCCTGTTCGAACTTGCCGGCCTGCGCCGCGATGGCGCCGGTGAACGAACCTTTCTCATGGCCGAACAAGGTGGCTTCGAGCATGTTGTCGGGGATGGCCGCGCAGTTGATCGCAATGAACGGCTGGCTGGCGCGATGGGATTGCTGGTGAATGTAGCGCGCCAGCACTTCCTTGCCGGTGCCGGACTCACCGGAGATCAGCACGGTGGAGTCGCTGCGGGCCACGCGGGCGGCCAGTTCCAGCAATTGCGCACTGGCCGGCTCGAAGGCAATCGGACCTTCACCCTCGGCGGCGCCGAGGGTGCCAAGGGCGTGCCGGGCGACCAGCTCGATCAAAGCTTTTGGTTCGAAGGGTTTGACCAGGTAATCCGCGGCGCCCTGGCGCATGGCATCGACGGCACGCTCCACCGCGCCGTGGGCGGTCATCAACAGCACCGGCAACTGCGGCTGACGCCCACGCAACAGGCCGAGCAATTGATGGCCATCCATGCCCGGCATGTTCACGTCACTGACCACCAGGCTGAAGGACTCCTGATCGACCGCCGCCAAGGCTTCTTCGGCCGAACCGACCGCCCGGTAGTCATGGCCCGCCAGCAGCAGCGTGTCAGCCAATGCTTCACGCAGGGCGCGATCGTCTTCAACCAATAAAACCTTGATAGCCATGACCTTTTACTCCGCGCTGACGGCGCATGAAAACAGCGGCAGCGTGATCAACGCGCACGTGCCTCGACCCAACCGGGAATGCAGCTGCAATTCTCCCTGATGCGCACGGGCGACCGCCTTGACCACGGTCAGGCCCAGGCCAGTACCGTTGGTTTTGGTGGTGAAGAATGGCTCGCCCAGGCGTTGCAGCACCACCGGCTCAATCCCGCTGCCACTGTCGCTGATGCTCAGGCGCAAGGTGTCGCCACGGTTGTACAGGTGCACTTTGAGCCGCGCCCCGGGGCCACTGGCCTGGGTCGCGTTTTCGATCAGGTTGAGCAGCGCGCCCACCAGGGTGTCGCGGTTGCACAGCAGCTCGCCGTGATGGCTGTCGCACTGCCAACGAACTGAAGCTTCCTGGACATGCGTCGCGGCGGCAGCTTGCAGCGACTGCATCAACGCGGCGGGGGTGACGCGGTCGGTCAGCGGCAACTCGCCGCGGGCAAACACCAGCATGTCGCGCACTTGATGTTCCAGCTCGTGCAGGCGCTCTTTGAGGCGACCGGCAAAACGCTGGTGGGTGGCGGCCGGCAATTGCTCATCAGTCAAATGACTGGCGTAGATCAGCGCGGCGGACAATGGCGTACGAATCTGATGCGCCAGAGAAGCGACCATCCGCCCCAGCGACGACAGGCGCTCATGGCGAGCCAACTGGTCTTGCAGATGACGGGTTTCGGTCAGGTCGTTGAGCAGCACCAACTGGCCGGGCTCGGCATCCAGGGAACGGGTGGCGATGGACAGGCGGCGCCCGTCCTTGAGGGAGATTTCGTGGCCGTCGTCTTCTCGCGGCGCAAAGCAGCGGGTGATGACTTCGCGCCACAGCTCGCCCTCCAGGGGCAGGCCGAGCATGTCGCAGGCTGCCGGGTTGGCTTCGCGCACGCGGCCCTGGTCGTCGATGACGATCACGCCACCGGGCAACAGGTCGAGGAGGTTTTGCAGACGGTTGGCCAGGCGTTCTTTCTCGGCCAGCTCTTCCATGCGCTGGGCACTGACCACCGCCAACTCGCCTTTGAGCTCGGAAACCCGGGCTTCCAACAGGCTGTAGGAGTCAGTCAACTGGCTCGACATCTGGTTGAACAGGGAAAACGCCTGCTCAAGCCCAAGGCGGCTGATCTGCTCTACGGAGGGGGCAGGCCCCTGAATGTCAGGGACCGAAGATAGTTGGGCGGCGTGGGGCATCATGCTCTCTCGCTTGGCTGACCGTCAGTTAAACGGAACGTTGCGAGTGCTGTAGCAATACCCGTGCCTAAAAAAATAGGCTTAGTTTTCAGTCAGTTGAAAAACAGGCGTCAATCATCCGCCTGTTCATCACCTTCGCGACGGCTCATGCCGTACTTGCGCATCTTCTCCACCAGGGTGGTACGACGGATACGCAGGCGTTCGGCGGCGCGGGCGACGATGCCGTTGGCGTCGTCGAGCGCTTGCTGGATAAGGCCTTGCTCGAGGCTACCGAGGTAGTCCTTCAAGTCCAGGCCTTCGGGCGGCAGCATGGCGGTGGAACCGAAGTCCGGCGTATGGCCGTTGATGGCCACGCGCTCTTCCAGGTCGCTGCGCAGGCTGTCGACCAACTGCTCGTCTTCGTCGTCGACGTAGCGAAATTTCTTCGGCAGCTCGACCACGCCGATCACCCCGTACGGGTGCATGATCGCCATGCGCTCCACCAGGTTGGCCAGCTCGCGGACGTTGCCCGGCCAGCCGTGGCGGCACAGGGACATGATCGCCGCCGAATTGAAGCGAATCGAGCCGCGCTTTTCGTGTTCCATGCGCGAGATCAGTTCGTTCATCAGCAGCGGGATGTCTTCGACGCGCTCGCGCAGGGGCGCCATTTCGATCGGGAATACGTTGAGGCGGTAGTACAGGTCTTCGCGGAAGCTGCCGACCTCGATCATGCTTTCGAGGTTTTTGTGGGTGGCGGCAATAATGCGCACGTCGACGCTTTGGGTCTTGTTGCTGCCCACGCGCTCGAAGGTGCGCTCCTGCAGGACCCGCAGCAGCTTGACCTGCATCGGCAGCGGCATGTCGCCGATTTCGTCGAGGAACAGGGTGCCGCCGTTGGCCAGCTCGAAACGCCCGGCACGGCTGGTGATCGCCCCGGTAAAGGCGCCCTTCTCGTGGCCGAACAGTTCGCTTTCCAGCAGTTCTGCCGGGATCGCCCCGCAGTTGACCGGCACAAACGGCCCGTCGCGGCGCTTGGAATGGTAATGCAGGTTGCGTGCGACCACCTCCTTGCCGGTGCCGGACTCGCCGAGGATCAGCACGCTGGCGTCGGTGTCGGCCACTTGCTGCATCATCTGGCGCACGTGCTGGATCGCACGACTGGTGCCGACGAGGCTGCGGAACAGGTTGGGTTCGCGGTGACGGCCGCGCTCGCGGGCCTGGTCGTACATCTCGCGGTAGACCTGGGCACGGTGCAGGGAGTCGAGCAATTTGCTGTAGCTAGGGGGCATTTCGAGGGTGGAAAGCACGCGGCGGCGCTGGTCTTCCGGAAGGTCCACGGAAGAAATATCGCCCATCAGCAACACCGGAAGGAACTCATCCCAGGTTGACAGTGTCTTTAACAAGCCCAGAACGGCGCCAGGAGCGTTTACCGTCCCGATCAGCACACAAATGACTTCACGGCTCGACGTCAAAGAGCTGACCGCCTGCTGCCAGTCGTGGCTGCCGCAGGGTAGATTTTCTTCGCCAAGAAAATTCAGGATCACCGCCAGGTCGCGGCGCCGAACGCTATCGTCATCGATCAGCAGAATTTTGGTTTCACGCCACATGCAATAGCAACTTCCCTAGTAAAACTCTAATGCCCTCGAGTTGGGGCAATCTAGATTGCTGTAGGCATTTTCTGCGCTACGGCTTTCTGACGTCTGAAAATAGCACTAGTTAAGTCAAAAAATCGTGCACAGTCAAATTTATGACGCGCGGTGTTCGGATTAACTGAGCCTTCAGCCGAACATATGGTAAACCTTTGACGCGTGTTTAGCTCGGTTGAACTGCGACATCTCTTCGAAAATAGCCTGGCGCTCCCCTGTTGTCGCTTCAAGCAACTGCTGGTAGACCGAAAGCAAGTCTTCCAGTTTTGCCCGAATGGCCGCCTCATCCGCCGAATCCTCGTTGAGCGCAGCATCGATCAACGCGCGGCAGCCCAAATCCAGTTCGCCGATTGCACTCCAGTTGCGCTCAGCCAACGCCTCGGACAGCGCTTCACGGGTCTCGTCGATTTTTTGCAATGCTTGGCTCATGACATCGTCCTCAGGCCTCGCGGCCTACTGTACCTCTGTGGCAATACCATCCCAGCCTTCCTTGAGCGTAATCAAAAGACCTGCGACCTCATCGATCATCGCAGCGTCGTTCTGACGGTTGGCTTCCAGCAGGCGCATGCTCATGAAGGCATACAGGTTATCCAACTGCTGCAGCGCGATCGGGTCCGGTGTCTTCTCGGGGTTAAGACCGTCACGCAACCCGACGAGGATGTCCACTGCCTTGCCCAGCATCAACCCCTTCTGCGCGATATCACCGCGAGCCATCGCACCCTTGGCCTGCGCCATACGATCCAGCGCGCCTTCCATCAGCAACTGCACCAGGCGGTGCGGGCTGGCTTCGGAGATCTGGGCGTGGGTGTTGACCTTCTGGTATTGGCGAAGGGCTCTCATGGGATTCATGTTTCTACCTCGTGACAGGCGACAACTAAAAAGGGTGGATGCTGATTATTATGTCGACGGCGTTACACAAAACTTTAGCCCGCCTGGCGCTGTGACACAGCGCCTTGGGCGGGCTTTATCCGCGCCCCCGTCAGGTGGTCTTCGGATTGTTCAGCGAGTTGAGCGTGGTCATTACGCTGTCGCCTTGGGCCTTGAGCTGGGCAACCAGGGAGTCCATCGCGTTGTACTTAACCGTCAGGGAGGCCGTCAGGGCGTCAGAGCGCGTGTTCAGGGCGGTCTGTTGGTTGGTCAAATCCCTGAGGTTATCCTGCAGCGTCGAGGACTTTTCGGCGAACACCCCGGTCTTGCTCAGCGCAAAGTTGGCGGTGGCATTCGTCAGGCTTGCCAACAGTCCGTTGGGGCCGGTGAAGATGCTGTTGATGTCGGAGCCGTTTGTGAGGGCCGCCTTGTCAAACGCCACATCACTGACGCTCAGGGTGCCCGCTGTCTGGTCCGTGGTCACGCCAAACTGCGCCAGGGATGAAAACGAGCCGCTACCGGTCACCGAGTTCATCACGTTGCGGATCGACGCCATCATGCTGCGCACCGAACTGTCCCCGGTCAACGGGCCTGGCGTGACGGAACCGTCGGCATTGGTGGTGACCTGAGTCTCGGCATTCACAGCCTTGACCAACGCACTGTAGGTGTCTGTGAAGCCTTTGACTGCCGACTTCAGGGTTGCGCTGTTCGCAGACACTTTTATCGTCGAAGGGGCATCGGTCCCCGAACCCCCCGTCAAGGTAATGCTCACACCACTGATTGCGTTGGGCAGGGTATTGCTCGTGGACTCTTGAGGGCTGCCATCAAGGTTATACTTGGCGTTCTGCGGCGCCGAGCCCACAACCGTCGCACCCGTATCCAGGCCCGAGGAACCCTTGAAGGTGATGTCGCTACCGACACCGGTCGTCGACGATGTGACCACCAACCGCGAACCGTTGGAGTCAGTCAGGATGTTGGCACTCAAGCCCGCGTTGCCGTACTGCGAGTTGAGCGAATCGCGCACCTGCTGCAGGGTTCCGCCCGGTGGCACACTGACACTGTAATTCTTGCCGGACTGGGAGACTGTAAACACCGTCGCCGAGACCCCGGAATTGACAACGGCGGTCGGCCCGCCAGGAATTACTGCCGTGGAGACCTTTGACGCCGTGGCCAATTGGGTGACACCCAGCGTAAAATTGCCGGCGGCGGCACCTGGGCCCAACGTGACCGTCGCGAGCTTGTCGTTCGAAAGCGTCGAACTCAAGCCGCTGAAGTTAACGGTCTTGGTCATGGTGTCCAGCGCGCCCCGGAACGCGTCCAGGGCCGCCTGGATCTTACCGATTGAGGTCAGTTGCGCAGTGGATGTTTTGGTCTGGCTGTCGATCTGCGCTTGCTTGGGTGCGGTTTGCGCCCCCACCAACGACTTAACAAGACCCTGAACGTCGATGCCCGTACCCGGGCCGTTGACCGTTAGACCTGCTACGACTGTCATCGTCTTTCTCCTAATCCGGGGCTGATGCTTTATTGACGAATCACGCTCTAGGCAGTTTTCGCAACAAAGTTCATGCCAGTTTAGACCTTGGCGTCAAACAGCAAGCTGCTGGCGTCATGAAGGCTCTGGGCGAGTTTCAGGGCCAATTCCGACGGAATCTGGCGAATGACCTCACCGCTTTCGGTCGCAATGACCTTGACCACAACCTGGTGGGTGGAGTCATCAATGGAAAAATCCAGTTTGCGCTGGGCAGCCTGGATGAATTCGTTTATGTCGTTGACCGCTTTTTTCAAATCGGTGTGGCTCGCTGGCTGCTGCTGGGCATCTTTCGCGCCAACAACGGCGTCCACCTTGGGCTTCTGCGGATCGGCACTGACAGGAGCAGGTGCATTCTGTGGCGCTGCCGCAGGGTAAGACAGGTTCAGTTTGACGCTCATGTCCATGACCAATCACCTCATTAGACAAAAGACAAAAGGGCACGTAAACGCGCCCTTCCGTCAGTTACCAAGCGCCGGGATTACTGAAGCAGCTTCAGTACAGCGGATGGCAGTTGGTTCGCCTGGGACAGGATCGCAGTCGAAGCCTGTTGCAGGGTTTGTTGCTTGGTCAGCTGAGCAGTTTCAGCGGCGAAGTCAACGTCCTGGATCACGCCACGGGCAGCGGTGGAGTTATCCGAGATGCTCTGCAGGTTGGCGATGGTGTTGTCGAAACGGTTTTGTACAGCACCGAGGTCAGCACGCTGGGAGTCGATGGTGGACAGTGCTTGGGTCAGCACGTCTACCGCGCTCTGTGCGTTGGCAGCGGTGGTCACATCAGTGTTGCTGACAACGACTTTAGCCGAGTTGACAGCGTTGGTGCCGGTTGCGGCGAACAAACCGGCAACACCACCACCGGTACCAGTCAGCGAGTAGCTGGAGCTGGAGTTCAACGAGATAGCGCCGGTAGCAATGAGGGTAGTTGCGGCCAGGCTGGTAGGAGTAGCGTTGAACTTGCCGTCGCCGCCTTTGGTGGCGATGCTCATCAACTGGCCGCCGGCATCAGCGTTAGCGAAGGTGAAGTTCTCACCCGAGTCGGATTTGATCGACAGGGAATTGGTCGACTGATCGAAGTTAACGCTGATGCCCAGCTTGGCAGCGTTGGAGTTCAGTTGGCCTGCCAGGTCAGCAGCGCTGGTGATACCGGTGAACGAAACAGTAGTGGCGCTAGGACCGCTACCGACTGTCAGGTCGAACTTACCGTTTGGAGTAGCAGCCGGGAAGCTGGCAGGTACAGTGAACTTAAGTTCAGTACTGGCGGAGGCCTGCAGGCCGCCGACTGCGCCGTTCAGTTGGGCAGCGATATCCTTGGCCGAAGCACCATCTGCGATGGCCAGCGAAGCAGAGGTCTGGCCGCCACCGGTCACACTGATGGTACCGGCTGCAATACCGGTAGCCGTAGGTGTTTGGGCAGAAGACAGCAGCTGCTGCGAACCAATGTTGTTAGCCGATACGTTGCCCAGGCTCATGTTGATGGTCTGGTTGGCGTTGGCGCCCACTTGGAAAGCGGTAGTACCGAAAGAACCGTCCAGCAGGTTACGACCACCGAAAGTGGTGGTAGAAGCGATACGGGTCAATTCAGAAGTCAGAGCCGCGTACTGAGCCTGGTTCGACTTACGGTCGTCAGCGCTGAGCGAGCCGTTAGCGGACGACAGAGCCAGGGAACGCATGGTCTGCAGGATGTTGGTGGATTGCTGCATCGCGCCTTCAGCAGTTTGCGCGATGGAGTTACCGTCACCGGCGTTCTTGATGGCAACGCCCAGGCCGTTGATCTGGCTGGTCAGACGACCAGCGATTTGCAGGCCGGCCGCATCGTCTTTGGCGCTGTTGATACGCAGGCCGGAGGACAGGCGCTGCATGGAAGTTTGCAGGGCGCTGGAAGCCTTGTTCAGGTTGTTCTGAACGGTCAACGAAGCAAGGTTGGTGTTTACTGTTAATGCCATGACGAAATCCTCGTGGGTGGTGTACTGCGGCTTCCGGCCCTGGCAACCGCCGGGTGTGGCCTAGAGAACCTTCGTAATAGTTATCGTCGTGAAAGCAGGTTGCTTGAGGACTTTTTTGATTTTTTTTACTGGCGCCGTGCCACCCCTTTTAATTCAAGCATTTACGATAGCCCAAACCCCAGCAATTGTTGGCTTTCTGGCGCCAAATAAAAAACGCCCATGATCTTTCGATCATGGGCGTTTTTTTGTGCAGCGCCTTTAAGCCATCAAGGGCGGTGCAAAATCGCCGAACCCCAGGACAGCCCCACACCAAAACCACTGATGGCGACGCGCTTCCAGGTGGAGTCGAGCATGTGCTTTTCCAGCAGCAGCGGAATGCTCGAGGACACGGTATTGCCGGTCTCGACCATGTCCTTGATGAACTTGTCCACCGGCGCGTCTTCGAAACGCCGGGCCACGGCGTCGACAATCGCCGCACTGCCCTGGTGGATGCAGAACGCATCGATCTCGTCAGCCTTGAGGTCCGATTCGTTGAGCAGCTCGTGCAAATGCGCCGGCACCTTGAGCAAGGCGAAGTTGAACACCTGGCGGCCGTTCATGAAGAACACGCCGTCGCTGACCTTCAGGTGCGGTGCACCGGAACCGTCAGTGCCGAACTTGGACTTGCCCAACTGCCAGGGCGCGTCTTCACCCATCCAGGTGGCGGTCGCAGCATCGCCGAACAGCATGGTGGTGTTGCGGTCTTCCGGGTCGACGATCTTGGAGTACGGGTCGGCAGTCACCAACAGGCCGTTTTTCAGGCCAGTGGCTTCCATGAAGCCCTTCATCGCATAGATGCCGTAGACGTAGCCCGAGCAGCCCAGGGAAATGTCAAAGGCCGCCACGTGCGTCGGCAGGCCCAATTTGTCCTGGACGATGGCCGCGGTGTGAGGCAAACCCTCTTCGTCGCCGTTCTGGGTGACGACGATCAGCGCGTCAATGGATTCGCGCTTCAAATCGGGGTTGTTGGCAAACAAGGCGTTGACCGCCTCCACGCACAGATCGGAAGTTTCCTGCGCGGCATCCTTGCGCGGCAGGAACGCCGAACCGATCTTGCCAATGATGAATTCTTCATCCTTGGCGAATTTGGCACCCTGGGCGTAGTTATCAATCCCGTCTGCCGGCACGTAACTGGCGATGCTTTTTATGCCAATCATTGTGGCTTCCCAATACTAAATAGCTGGAGAACACCCCGCGAAACACGTCGCCGGGTGCTGACAATAATGGGGATAACCCCGCAAAAAACTCGCCGAAAACCGCCTTTGTACCCTGGCGGCAGGCCCTCGCAGAGACCTGGCGACGACCTATCCTTTTCACACGATACAGTGAAGATGCGCTTTATGACTCACAGGTCACTCAATTTTCTGCGCTTTATGCGAAACACGGGGACATACAAACCCCAAAAACAACAACGGCCCACCCCGTTTCCAGGGTGAGCCGCCGGTTTGCAGACGCGGGCATCACATTTTGTTGAACAGGCTCAACTGAGAGATTTTCACAAAGGCCAACTGCGAGGCCTGCAACATGGTTTGCTGAAGTTGCAGGTTGATCGCGGCCTGCCCCATGTCGACGTTGCCCAACGAGCTCATGGTGTTGGTGTTGGCAGTCCCCAGGCTGGTGTTTTCATCCGTTTGAAGGTCCAGGGCGTTCTGGCGGGCACCAATGGAGCCACGCACCTGATCAATCTGCGAACTGGCGTTGTTCAGGTTGCCGATGGTCTTGGCCACCACATCCTTGAGATTGTTCTGCGCGACCAAATTGCCATCCGCCGGCGTTTCCAGGGCTTTACGCAATTGGCTCAGGGTGTCCAACGCGTTTTCGTTCTTGTTGCTGACGGCGCTGACCGCAAACTGATCGCCCGCCCCCGGCGCACCGCTGAGGTCAAAAGTGACGCCTGCCGCGTTGATCGAGGTCGCACCGGCCGCCATGGTGCCTGTCGCGATGGTCTTGCTGTTTGGGGTGTAGGGCTGCGCATACACCTCATACGTGGTGCCGCTGGTGAATTTGATCACCGCACCGGTATTCGGGAACGTGCTGGCGTAAGCCGCCTGATCCGTCACCTGGCCGCCGGTCACTTGTGCGGTCGACGGGTTGCCGGGCGAACGCGAAGCACTGAACGTGTCCGGCTTGGATTGCAGGGTGAACGCCTTGCCCGCCACAAGCGCATCGGAGGCCGCTCCAGGCTCCACATCCGTGCCCAGGTTCAGGCTGATATCGAACTTCACGCCCCGCAGGTTGACGCTGGACGAGCCTTCTTTCGTCGCGTCGAAGGTGCCGTTGCCGGGAATCTCGGAGGTAATGTCGTTACCGTCCTTGTCGGTCACGGAATACTGCGTGCTGCTGCTGAAGGTCAGCTTGTAGGGCTGGCCATCGGTAAAACTCTTGGTGTAGGTGACACCGGAGGTCACTGTGCCCGCCGACACCGCAACCTTGCCGTCATTGACCGCAGGCGGCAACAAGTTGGCTTGGGTACGGCCGGTATTGGTCGAGCTTTCCATCAGCGCCTTGCCGGTGTCACCAGCCGCCATCGACAGATTGTCCGAGATCTGCAGGCTCAGCGGCGTCTCGTCGCCCTGATACGTGTAGGTGCCGTCGTTATTGCGGATGTAAGGCGGCGTGTCGGTTTTTGCCCCGGAAAACATGTAGTTGCCGTTGGCATCCTTGGAGTTGAGCAAGCCCAACACCTGATCCTCAAGCGCTCCCACCTCGCTGGCGATGGATTTACGATCGTCATCGCTGAGGGACTGGTTAGCTGCACGCAGTGCCAGTTCATTACCGCGCTGCAAGGCGGTGTTGATGCTCTTTAACACCGTCTCCTCGTTGGTCAGCGAGTTCTGCAGGGAGTTGATGTTGCCGTTGAACTGACCCAGCATGTCTTTCTGTTGCTGCAGTTGCAGCAAACGCGCGGCCGCGACCGGGTCATCCGATGCGGTTTGTACCCGGATACCGCTGCTCGCCTGGTCCTGGGCCTTCACCACACCGGAATAGTTAGTCTGATACTTGCTGGCGCTGGTGTCGAAATACTGCTGTGTAGAAATTCGCATCGTCCCAGACTCCTTTAAAGGGCATTAATCAGTGTGCTGAAAGTTTCTTGCGCAGCCTTGATGATCTGCGACGACGCGGTGTAGTACTGCTGGAACTTGATCATGTCACCCGCCTCTTCATCCAGGTTGACCTGGGACACCGAGTTGCTGGCCGCCTTGTTCGCGGCCAACAAGGCACCGGTCGCGGTGGTGTCGGTGGCCGCCTGACTGGCTTTGGAGCCCACCTGCGACACGAGGCGGGCGTTGGCGCTGACCAGGCTTACACCGGTGGTGCCGTCGCCGACGCCCACTGTGGCCTTGGTCTGCAAGCTCAGCAATTGCTGGGCGTTGCGGTTATCGGAGGAGCCCGAGGCGTTGAACGAGAAGGTGGTGCTGTCGCCAGCGGCTGGCGAGCCGCCGACCGTGGTGTCGAAACTGAAGCTCTTGCCGGGGATCAACGCACCCGAGGCATCGCGCATCGGCACGTTGATGCTGATCTTGTTGCCCTGGCCCGGAATGATGGTGCCACTGCCGATCGGGTTACCTTGCGCATCGCTTACCGTATACGACTGGGTACCATCGGCGGCCGGCTTGCCAAACAGCATTTTCACCGGCATGGAGTTTTCGATCCCCGTGCGCAGCTGGGCGGTATTGGCGCCGCCATGAATATCCAGCGGGACCGTCAGTTGCGGCGGTGTGAACGTACCGGTGCCGGTGTTGGTCGTGCTCGCATTCCCCGCCAAAGGGCCCGCGAAGGCCAGCTTGTTGGCGTCCTTCAGGTCAACGCCGATGCCTGTGGCTCCGTTGGCCGTTGGGCTGACCTTGAAGCTGTCACCGGCCGCTACCGGCCCCTTGCCATTCAACGCCAGGGTAAAGCCATCAATCACTGGCGGCGGCGTGGTAGTCGTGTCGAACGACCCCATGGACTTGCCATCGGAGCGCACGACGTTGTACTGGTTACCACTGGTAAACGTCACCTTGTAGTCGAAGGTCGTCAGCTGGCTGCTGTCCGAGATCGAGACATTAAGGTTGCCAGACCCCGCGCTGTTACCGGCCGCGCCCTGGCTGCGCTGGGAAATCGCCGCCGCGCTGTTGATATCACTGAACAGCGACGAACCGAACTCGCCGTTGAGGTCCAGGCCCTGGCCCAACTGGTTGTTGATCGTGTCTGCCGTGGCAATCGCGATTCGCCCCAGATCATTGATGGCAGGCATCAGCACGTCACTGCGATAGCGCAGCAAGCCACCGATACTGCCGCCGGTGACCACATTGCCGAGGTCGATGGACGTGTCGCCCATCGAGAGCTGGATGGTGTACTGGCTATTGTCGGTGCTGCTGGGTACCGCAGAGATATTATTGGAAATACCCCCTTCTACCAGCGACTGCCCCGTACCGGTCGTAATACTGAACTGTCCGTTTTTTTCCGTGGCGGTTACGCCGATCAGCTCGTTGAGCGAGCGCACCGCCTCGTCACGCGAATCCAACAGGTTGGCCGGCGCACTGCTGGAAGTGCCCTGGGCCTGGGCAATCTGTTTGTTGAGCGATGCGATTGAGGACGTCAGCTTGTTAACCTGATCGCTCATGGTGCTCAACTGGCTGTTGATCGTTTGTTTCTGCTGGTTCAACTGGCCGGAGATAGAGTTGAAGCGGTTGCTCAACGTCTGCGCGCTGGTCAACAGCAGCTGACGTGCAGACACATCGCTTGGCGTGGCCGAAGCGGTCTGCGCCGCCGCAAAAAAAGCACTGAGCACCGAGGACATGCCGGTGTTTGAATCCGACATGGTCTTGTCGATGGCACTGGCTTGGTCCAGGTAGGCATTGGCGTCACTGTCGAGCGCCGTGCTGTTCTGGTAAGCCGACGTGAGGAACTGGTTGTAAACCCTGCGCACGTCCGCCAGGGTCGTTCCGGTACCGATAAATACGCCGCCGTAGGCGTTCGACGCATTCGCGGTCTGAGCGCTCTGCTGACGCGAGTATCCCGGGGTGTTGACGTTGGCGATGTTGTTACTTAAGACCGACAACGATCCCTGGGCGGCATTGAGCCCCGACATCCCGATATTGAGCAAACTCATGATTCAGACCTTATAAATGAGTGGAAGCGCCCGCGGCAGCGTAGTTCTGATAGCTGTTCATCGTTTTTGCAATCTGCGAAATCTTGCTGGCGTAATCCGGGTCGGTTGCATAACCGGCTTTTTGCAACTCGCGCACAAACTGTTCCGGGTTGTCGGCTGATTTCACAACTTCTTTATAGCGATCATTGCTTTGCAGCAACGTCACCAGGTCATGGAAGCTGTCCTGGTAAGAATTGTAGGAACGGAACTGCGCCGTCTCCTTGACCATCGCACCATCACGAAACTCGCTGGTGATCGCACGGGCCTGTTCACCCTGCCAACTCTGGCCGGCCTTGATGCCGAACAGGTTGTGGCTGCTGGTGCCATCCTCGGCACGCATCACCGACTTGCCCCAACCGGTTTCCAGAGCGGCCTGGGCTACCAGGTAGCGTGGGTCGACGCCAATACGCGCGGCAGCCTGCTTGGCCATCGGCAACATGGTGGCGACAAATTCATCCTGCGAGCTGAAGGCTTTTTTCGCCGGTGCCAACGGTGGCTGGGCCACGGCGCGACCGTAAACCTGCATTTGCCCGCGAGGCAGTGCGGCAAGGCTGCGGGCGGTGCTGTTGACCACCCCGTCATCGGCGGCACTGTTACGCAGCGGCGCGGCCTTGGCGGCAGTGGTGGCCTCGGCGCCCGGCACAATGCCGGCCAGCAGGCGATCGGTGAGCTTGCTCGGCAACGAGATGCGGCGCTGGTTCATCAACGCGATGTCGTTGGCGTGGGAGTTGGTGCCCTCGGGCACCGCCACGCGATACGCCCACAATGGCCGCTGACCATTGCTGCGGCCCAACGGGCCATCGGCCTTGGTGCCCGCAGCAATTTCGGTGGGCACATCCACCTTCTTCTCAGCTTTATCCGGGCCTTGCAACGTGGCCGCCTGGGCGTCCACCGGCTTGTTCTTCTGCATCTGGCGCAGCAACACGTCGGCCAGGCCGATACCGCCGCCCTCGCGAGACAGCGAGACCGCCAATTGCTGGTCGTACATTTCCTGATACTGCTTGGCCGCCGGTGTATTCAGCGGGTTGTCCTTGCCCAGGGCTTCTGTGGCCGAACGCATGGACTTGAGCATCTCGCCAAGAAACAGCGACTCGAATTCCTGCGCGACCTTGCGCATGTTGCCGTCGCTGTTCTTGTCGCCGACCTTCAACTGGTTCAGCCGGTTGAGGTCGGAATAGGAACCCGAATCCGCCGTGCTGCTCAGGCCGCTCTTGCGCATGTCCATGGCCATGGCGTCAGATCACAATCAGGTCGGCTTGCAAGGCGCCGGCCTGTTTCAAAGCTTCGAGGATCGCCATCAAGTCGCCGGGCGCTGCGCCCACCTGGTTCACCGCACGGACAATCTCGTCCAGGGTGGTGCCGGGGCCGAACTTGAACATCGGCTTGGCTTCTTGCTGGGCATTCACCCGCGAGCGTGGCACCACGGCGGTCTGGCCGTTGGACAACGGGCCAGGCTGGCTGACGATCGGGTCTTCGGTGATGGTCACGGTCAGGCTGCCGTGGGTCACGGCGGCCGGCGAAACCTTCACGTTCTGGCCGATCACGATGGTACCGGTACGCGAGTTGATGATGACTTTGGCCACCGCCTGGCCCGGGTCGACCTCAAGGTTTTCCAGCAGGGACAGGTAGTCAACGCGCTGACTTGGGTCCAGCGGTGCGGTGACGCGAATCGAGCCGCCGTCAATCGCCTGGGCCACGCCCGGGCCCAGCAGGTCATTGATCTTGTCGACCACACGCTTGGCAGTGGTGAAGTCCGAACGGTTGAGGTTCAGGGTCAGGCTGTTGCCCTGGTTGAAGCCGCTGGGCACGGTGCGCTCCACCGAGGCGCCACCGGGAATCCGGCCGGCCGACGGCACGTTGACGGTGATCTTCGAACCGTCGCGGCCTTCGGCATCAAAACCGCCCACCACCAGGTTGCCCTGGGCAATGGCGTAGACGTTGCCGTCGATACCTTTAAGAGGCGTCATCAGCAAGGTGCCGCCGCGCAGGCTTTTCGAGTTACCCATGGACGAGACGGTGATGTCGACCACTTGCCCCGGCTTGGCGAACGGTGGCAGGTCGGCACTGATGGACACCGCCGCGACGTTCTTCAACTGCACGTTGCCCGAGCCCGGCGGCACCTTGATGCCGAACTGCGAGAGCATGTTGTTGAAGGTCTGCAGGGTGAACGGGGTCTGGGTGGTCTGGTCACCGGTGCCGTTAAGCCCTACCACCAGGCCGTAGCCGATCAATTGGTTGGACCGCACGCCGGAAATGCTCGCGATGTCTTTCAAGCGCTCAGCCTGGGCGCCTGCGCTCAGGGCCAGCAGCAACATCGCAGCCATCAGCTGTTTGAAGTTCAAAGTGATCACCTAGAAAGGGAACAGCGGGCTAAGGAAGAAACGGTCAAACCAGCCCGGCTGACTGGCGTCAGCAAACGAACCCGTACCCGAGTAGGTGATGCGTGCATCGGCAATCCGTGTCGACGGCACGGTGTTGTCGGTGGAGATATCGTCTGCGCGAACCATGCCCGCAATGCGCACCAGCTCGTCACCGGTGTTGAGGGTCATCCACTTCTCGCCGCGTACGGCGATGATGCCGTTGGGCAGCACGTCGGCCACGGTCACGGTGATCGAACCGGTCAGGCTGTTGCCCTGCCCGGCCGCACTCTTGCCGTTGGTGGCGCGGTCGCCGCTGTAGCCGGCGTCCAGGCTCAGGTCACCGCTGCCCAGCGGGTTGTTGGTGTTCGGTACACCGCCAAACAACGAGGTCAGGCCGATGCTGGTCTTGCTGGTCTTGCCGATCTGCGAGTTGGCGTTCTTGCTCGCCTGGGTCTTCTCGTTGAGGGTGATGGTGATGATGTCACCGACCCGGAAGGCCTTGCGGTCGCTGTACAGGTTCTGTTCGAAACCGGCCTGGTAGATCGAGCCATTGTTGGCGGCCGCCGGCAACGGCGTGCGCGGCAACACCGGCGCATAGTACGGATCATTGGGCTTTGGCGTCGGGGCGACACAGCCCGCGAGCGCAGCAATCCCACTCAATGCCAGAACAGAAACATAGCGATTCATGACCCATACCTCACGGTGTTGCAGGCGCCGTCAATGGCGCCCCATAGACTTGATTACAGATTCTGCGTTACGAACGAAAGCATCTGGTCGGCGGTGGAAATCACCTTGGAGTTCATCTCGTAGGCGCGCTGAGTGGTGATCATGTTGACCATCTCTTCAACGGTGCTGACGTTGGACGTTTCCAGGGTGCTTTGCAGGGTGGTACCAAAACCGTTGAGGCCAGGGGTGCCGATTTGCGGCGCGCCGCTGGACGCGGTTTCCAGGAACAGGTTGTTACCGATTGCCTGCAGGCCGGCCGGGTTGATGAAGTCGGCGGTTTGCAGGTTGCCGATCACCTGGGACGCCGGGTTGCCGGCCACGGTGATCGACACGGTGCCGTCGTTGCCGACGGTGAAGGTCTGGGCGTTGTTGGGCACGACAATCGCCGGCTCCAGCGCGAAACCGTTGGCGGTCACGACCTGGCCGTTGGAGTCCAGGTGGAACGTACCGTCACGGGTGTAGGTGGTGGTGCCATCCGGCTGCAGAATCTGGAAGAAACCTTTGCCGTTGACCGCCAAGTCCAATGGCTGGCCGGTTTGCTGCAGGTTACCGGCGCTGAAGTTCTTCTGGGTGCCCACAATCGCCACACCGGTACCCAGTTGCAGGCCCGATGGCAATTCGCTGTCCTGGGTCGACTGCGCGCCCGGCTGCTTCTTGATCTGATAGAGCAAGTCCTGGAACTCGGCGCGGTCACGTTTGAAACCCGTGGTGGACACGTTGGCCAGGTTGTTGGAAATGGTGGTCAGGTTGGTGTCCTGGGCGGACAAACCTGTTTTGGCAACGTATAGAGCCGGAAGCATGTTCTTCTCCTTCGTGCGCCTGTTTTATGGCGCCGCGCTACAAAAATTAGTGTGGCTGCTATCAGCTCATCGCCAGGACGCGGGTCATGGCCTGGTCGTCTTCTTTGGCGCTGTTCATCATCTTGATGTGCAATTCGAACTGCTTGGACAGTGCCAGGACCGCCGTCATTTCTTCGACCGCGTTCACGTTGCTTGCCTGCAGGAAGCCCGACGTCAGCTTGACGTTGGCGTCGGCTTGCGCCGGCTGGCCATCCTTGGTGTGGATGGTGCCGTCGAGGCCCTTGGTCATGTTCTTGAGGTCGGGCTGGACCAGCTTGATCCGGTCCACTTCAGCCATCACCCGCGGGCCTTCACCCATGGCGCGGATGCTGATGGTGCCGTCCTGGCCGACTTCGATCTGCTGCTGGGGCGGTACCGCGATCGGGCCACCGTTGCCCATGATCGGCATACCGTTGCCGGCCCGCAGCACACCCAGTGCATCGACGTTCATGCTGGCGCTGCGCACGTAGGACTCGCCGCCATCCGGGTTTTGCACGGCCATCCAGCCGTCACCGCTGACGGCCACGTCGAGGTCACGGCCGGTTTCAATCATGGCGCCAGGGGAAAAGTCCGTGCCTGGGCGCTCGGTCAAGGCAAAGGCCCGCGCCGGAAAGCTGTCACCGAACACCGGCATCGAGCGCGCCTGCTCCAGGTCACGCTGGAAACCATTGGTGGAAACGTTCGCCAAGTTGTTGGCGTGGGCCTTCTGCGCCAGTGCATTCTGGCTGGCGCCGGTCATTGCCACGTAAAGGTACTTATCCACGCTCTTTCCTCTTTCTGACGGACGCTTGCCGCCCACCGCTGTACTGATGAGGCTTAAGCAATTTGCGAACCAACTTTTTGAAATGAGGGAAAGTCCAGGCGGGGCGGGGGTTTGCGGATTGAGTTGCGGAAATGGAGGCTTGAGGAGAGTCGAAAAAACGGCGGACTTATGCCGCTTACGGCAAGCGCAGGTATCAAGAACGACAAAGATCAAATGTAGGAGCTGGCTTGCCTGCGATGGCGGAGTATCAGCCACTACCTGTTTTGCTGACCCACCGCCATCGCAGGCAAGCCAGCTCCTACAGTTCTAACCGCGTTCGGCTTTGACGACTTCGTAGTCGCGCAATTTGTTGGCGATGGTGGTGTGGGACACGCCCAGCCGCTTGCCCAACAGCCGACTGCTGGGATGTTCGGCGTACAACTGCGCCAGCACGGCCTTTTCAAAGCGCCCGACTATCTCCTCCAACCCGCCTTCCAGGGAAAAATCCCCCAGCGGCTGGCGCACGCCATAGTCCGGCAGGCGAATGTGCTCGGCCTTGACCGTACCGCCCTCGCACAGCGAGACCGCCTGGAACAGCACGTTCTCCAACTGCCGCACATTCCCCGGCCAGTGGTAATGACTGAGCCGCTCCATCGCCCCCGGCGCCAGCTTGGGCAGCGGGCAGCCAATCTGCCGGCTGGCCTGATCCAGAAAGTGCTCCACCAGCGGCGGCAAACCGTCGAGGCATTCGCGCAGTGGCGGGATATGCAGCGAGAGCACGTTGAGACGGTGGTAGAGGTCCTGGCGAAATTCACCCCGGGCGCACAGTTCGGAAAGGTCGACCTGCGTCGCGCAGATCACCCGCACGTCGAGGTACACCTCTTCATCGCTGCCTACCCGGCGAAAGCAGCCGTCCTGCAAAAAGCGCAGCAACTTCACCTGCAACCGCGCGCTCATTTCCCCGACACCGTCGAGAAACAGCGTGCCACCCGCCGTCAGCTCCAGCAGCCCCAACTTGCCTTCCGCCCTCGCCCCTTCAAAGGCGCCCGGGCCATAACCGAACAGCTCGGTCTCGGCCATGGACTCGGGCAAACCGGCGCAGTTGAGGGCCATCAGCGGCGACTGCCCGCGCGGGCTGGCGAGGTGGCAGGCGCGGGCCAGCAGTTCCTTGCCGGTGCCGGTTTCGCCTTCTATTAATAGAGGCGCATCCAGCGGTGCCATGCGCCGGGCTTCACGCACCACGGCGGCCATGACTTTTGAGCTTTGGAAAATGCTGTCGAAGCCGCGCAATTCTTGTTTGCGCACATTGTAGATACGCTCACCGACGCGGTCGGCACGGTGCAGGGTCAGCACAGCGCCGGCCATGGCCTCGCTGTCGTCATGCTCGGAGGATTGCAGCGGCGCGATATCGGCCAGGAACACATCGCCCTTGACCTTGACCCGCAGGCCATTGATCCGCGATTTACTGGCCCGTACCAGTTCCGGCAAATCAAAGTCTTCGGCATAACGCGACAATGGAATGCCGGGCACTTCATCCACTCGCACGCCGAGCAACTGCGCCGCCGCACGGTTGGCAGCGACGATGGAGCCGCCCATGTCGATGGACAGCACCGGAAACTCCAGGGCACCCAGCAGAGCGTTCAGCTCCATATGCCGACGCTCGCTGGGCATCAGCCCTACCCGCTTCACACCAAATACCCCGGCAATTGCTTCGAACTGCGGGCGCAGTGCCTGGAACTGCAGGTTCACCAGATTCGGGCAGTACAGGTAGATGGCGTTGCCATGCTCACCGCCGACCTCACCCTTGGCGACGTTCACGCCGTACTCCACCAGCAGGTTGAGGATGTCCCGCAGGATGCCGATGCGGTTCTGGCAATGCACTTTGATACGCATGAGAAGGCCCGAAGAGGTGGAGGCGCCGCGTCTTTTTGCCGCTGGGCGCAGATAATCGTCAAGATTATGTGACAGCTGCGAGGCGATTCACACTCAGAATACGCCATATACAGAACGATTCGGCCTAAGCGTAACGAAAACTTTACGAAACGCAGTAACTTTTCCTACAGAGCAGTGACCACAGAGGATGGCTTCCTGGCCCAGGCGGCGTATCAATAGGCTCATCGCAGGACATAACAAGAACGAATGCCTAGCAGGAGAGCAGTATGAAGCAGACGCAGTACGTGGCTCGCGAGCCCGACGCGAACGGTTTTATCGACTACCCACCCGAAGAACACGCGGTGTGGAACACCTTGATCACGCGTCAATTGAAAGTGATCGAAGGCCGCGCCTGCCAGGAGTACCTGGACGGCATCGACAAGCTCGGCCTGCCCCACGACCGCATTCCGCAACTGGCGGAAATCAACAAAGTGCTGGCCGAAACCACCGGCTGGCAAGTAGCCCGGGTACCGGCGCTGATTCCCTTCCAGACTTTTTTCGAATTGCTCGCCAGCAAACAGTTTCCCGTGGCGACGTTTATTCGTACCCGTGAAGAGCTGGATTACCTGCAGGAACCGGACATTTTTCACGAGATCTTCGGCCACTGCCCACTGCTGACCAACCCCTGGTTCGCGGAATTTACCCACACCTACGGCAAGCTCGGCCTGGCCGCCAGCAAGGAACAGCGCGTGTACCTGGCGCGCCTGTACTGGATGACCATCGAGTTCGGCCTGGTGGACACGCCCGAAGGCCGGCGCATCTACGGCGGCGGCATTCTGTCTTCGCCCAAGGAGACGGTGTACAGCCTCTCGGACGAGCCCGAGCACCAAGCCTTCGACCCGCTGGAAGCGATGCGCACGCCGTATCGCATCGACATCCTGCAACCGCTGTACTTCGCCCTGCCCAACCTCAAGCGCCTGTTCGAAGTGGCGCAGGAAGACATCATGGGCATGGTCGAGCGCGGAATGCAGCTGGGCCTGCACGCGCCGAAATTCCCGCCCAAGCCCAAGGCGGCGTGAACCGCGGCTTTTAAGGCCAGGTGAGTCTGTTCCCTGGCCGCGCGTTGCTTTAGGGTGACGCCACTGACGACCGTTTTCCAAACACTCGATTTCAGGAATACCCACATGACCACGTTGAACCAAGCCCACTGCGAAGCCTGCCGCGCCGACGCCCCGCAAGTCAGCGACGAAGAGTTGCCGGTGCTGATCAAGCAGATCCCCGACTGGAACATCGAAGTACGCGACGGCGTGATGCAGCTGGAAAAGGTCTTCCTGTTCAAGAATTTCAAATTTGCCCTGGCCTTCACCAACGCCGTGGGCGCGATCTCCGAAGCTGAAGGCCACCACCCGGGCCTGCTCACCGAATGGGGCAAAGTCACCGTGACCTGGTGGAGCCACTCCATCAAGGGCCTGCACCGTAACGACTTCATCATGGCCGCGCGCACCGACGAAGTGGCGAAGGATGCCGAGGGCCGCAAGTAATGCATTTTGACGCAATTGGCCGGGTGCCCGGGGACCCGATCCTCGGGCTGATGGAGCTGTATGCCCAGGACCCGAACCCGAACAAGTTCGACCTCGGCGTAGGCGTGTACAAGGACGATCAGGGCCTGACGCCGATCCCGCATTCGGTGAAGCTGGCCGAACAGCGCCTGGTGGAGCAACAGACCACCAAGACCTACATCGGCGGCCACGGCAATGCCGCGTTCGGCACGTTGATCAGTGAGCTGGTGCTGGGCGCCGGTTCGCCGCTGCTGAGCGAACGTCGTGCCGGCGCTACCCAGACGCCTGGCGGCACCGGCGCGCTGCGCCTGAGCGCCGACTTTATCGCCCACAGCCTGCCTGGCCGTGGCATCTGGCTGAGCAACCCGACCTGGCCGATCCACGAAACCATCTTCGCCAAGGCCGGGCTCAAGGTCAGCCATTACCCGTATGTGGGCAGTGACAACCGACTGGATGTGGCGGCGATGCTGGCCACGCTGTCCACGGTGCCAAAAGGCGATGTGGTGCTGCTGCACGCCTGCTGCCACAACCCGACCGGCTTCGACCTGTCCCGGGACGATTGGCGCCAGGTGCTGAAAATCGTCCGCGAACGCGAACTGCTGCCGCTGATCGACTTTGCGTACCAGGGTTTTGGTGACGGCCTGGAGCAGGATGCGTGGGCGGTGAGGTTGTTTGCGACCGAGCTGCCTGAAGTGCTGATCACCAGTTCCTGCTCGAAGAACTTCGGCTTGTACAGCGACCGTGTCGGCGCGTTGATCGTGTGCGCGACGAATGCCGAGAAGCTGACGGATGTACGCAGCCAGCTGGCGTTTATTGCGCGTAACTTGTGGTCGACGCCGCCGGATCATGGTGCCGCTGTGGTGGCGACCATTCTCGGTGATGCCGGGCTGAAAAAGCAGTGGGCCGAAGAAGTTGAAGCGATGCGCGCACGGATTGCACAGTTGCGTTCCGGGTTGGTGGAAGCGTTGGCGCCCCATGGTTTGTCGGAGCGGTTTGCGCACATCGCGGCGCAACGCGGGATGTTTTCCTATACCGGGCTGAGTGCCTCGCAGGTGCAACGACTGCGGGAGAAGCACAGCGTGTATATGGTCAACTCCGGGCGTGCGAACGTGGCGGGGATTGATGCGACGCGGTTGACGCTGCTCGCGGCAGCAATCGCGGATGTTTCCCACACCTAACTGAAGAAACCGGATCCAAGTGTGGGAGCTGGCTTGCCTGCGATGCAGACGACTCGGTCTGTCTATAAAACCGAGTTGATGCTATCGCAGGCAAGCCAGCTCCCACACTTGGACCGAGCCAATCTTTAACCAGCCACCATCTCGGCCTTGAGCTGCGCCTCTTTGGCCTGGGCATCCGCCAACCGATACAACTCGATATGCCCGTCCCAGTGCTCGATCAGCGCCGTGCACGACTCCACCCAATCCCCGCAATTGAGGTAATCCACCTCGCCCACCTTGCGAATCTCCGCGTGGTGAATATGCCCACACACCACGCCGTGCAATTCGCGCTTGGTCACTTCGTGGGCAATCGCTTCTTCAAAATCACTGATAAAGCTGACCGCCGTCTTGACCTTGTGCTTGAGGTACGCCGACAACGACCAGTAGCCGTAGCCATAACGCGCCCGCCAGTGGTTCAGCCAGCGGTTGAGGGTCAGGGTGAACTCGTAGGCCGAGTCGCCGAGGAACGCCAGCCAGCGGTGATAGCGGGTGATCACGTCGAACTGGTCGCCATGGATCACCAGCAAATGCCGGCCATCGGCAGTCACGTGCACCGCTTCGTCCACCAGTTGGATATTGCCGAGGATCAGCTTGGAATAGCGCCGCAGAAACTCATCATGGTTGCCGGTGACATAGATCACCTCGGTGCCGCGCTTGCTCATGGTCAGCAGGCGGCGGATCACGTTGGTGTGGGCCTGTGGCCAATACATGCCGCTGCGCAGTTTCCAGCCGTCAATGATATCGCCCACCAGGTAGACCTTGTCGGCGTGGTAGCCCTTGAGAAAATGCGAAAGGTGTTCGGCCTGGCAATCCCGGGTGCCCAAATGCACGTCGGAAATCCACAGGGTACGCACGCGTTGCTTACGGCTGGGCTTGGCGAGTTCGGCGCTGGTCATGGGCATGCCTCACGGTGTTTTCGCGAGCTTGCGCCCATGGGATTAATAGCCCATGACAGTGTTGCGTCAGTCTGATGACAGCGCCCAATACGGCTGAAGCGATGTAAACTGCGCGCCTGCCCAGGAGACTGCGATGAGACCCAACCTCACGCTACGCCACTATGTCGAAGAGCCCATCGCCCACAGCCACGACCACGCGCAGCTGGTGTTTGGCCTGTCCGGGCATCTGGACTTCGAGGTGGATGGCCGAGGCAGCCAGGTGCAGCACAGCAGCGTAATGGTGCTGCCCTACGCCGCGCACCA
Source organism: Pseudomonas sp. PAMC 25886 (assembly GCF_000242655.1). Lineage (NCBI taxonomy): Bacteria > Pseudomonadati > Pseudomonadota > Gammaproteobacteria > Pseudomonadales > Pseudomonadaceae > Pseudomonas > Pseudomonas sp. PAMC 25886. The sequence goes on along the minus strand of NZ_AHHC01000007.1, from coordinate 157,602 downwards.
CGCGTGCATCAGTCGCGATGGCAGCCGCTGCCTGGTGCTGGATGTGCCCGATGAACACTGGTTGGCGCAGTCCCTGGGCGAGCATGCCGACGCCAGCCGCCGCTTGCTCGACCAGTCCGCACACCTGACCCTCGACAACCGCCAAAGCCAACTGGTGCAGTGGCTGGCGAGCAGTCCGGTGGACGATCCGCTGATCGTCCAGCAAGGCGCCGTATTGCTGCTGGCCAGCCTCAATCTCACACAGCTGCCGACGGGCAAGCGCCTGCCGTACGCCGCATTTAATGCGCATATCCAGCGACACGCTGCGCGCCCGCTGCAAGTCGCGGACCTGGCAAAGCTCGCCGACCTGTCCGTGGCCCGCCTGCATGCGCGGTTTATGGCGGAATGCGGACAGACGCCGATGGACTACATCCGCGCCCGCCGCCTGCAGATGGCCCGCGACCTGTTGCGCGACAGCCCGTTGCCCATCGGCGAGATTGCCGCGCGGGTCGGTTATGGTTCGCAAAGTGCGTTTGCCGCAGCGATGTTGCGGGAGTTTGGCGCATCGCCCGGCGCCATTAGACGAGCGCGGTCTCCCGTGGGAGCTGGCTTGCCTGCGATAGCAGTGGATCAGCTAATAATTGATTGACTGGCCCTCCGCTATCGCAGGCAAGCCAGCTCCTACATTTGATCTCCTCTGCTTTTGAAACAAGAGCCCTGCGACAAAATCCGCGAGCCCGACGACAGACGCAAACGCGTACAACCCTCTAGACTGCGATCCTGTAAACCCGTTGTTTAAGGATCGCAATGACTCCCCGCACAGCCCTCGGCGCCCTGCATATCGGCGCATTGATGTTTGGCCTCACTGGCGTGTTCGGCAAACTGGCGGCCGCTTCGCCGGCGATTATCGTGTTTGGCCGCGCGGCGTTCGCGGTGATTGCATTGGCGATCTTCGCGCGCTTCGCCAGCAACACCACCTGGCAAACGCTGCAAGCCCGGGACTGGCGCCGCCTGCTGGTCAGCGGCCTGCTGCTGGCCGGGCACTGGGTGAGCTTCTTTATTGCGGTGAAAATCGCCGGCGTGGCCATCGCCACCCTGGGCTTCACCACGTTCCCGGCGTTCACGGTGATTCTGGAAGGCCTGATTTTCCGTGAGCGGATCCGCGCCAATGAAATCCTGCTGGTGGTACTGGTGAGCATCGGCCTGGTGCTGGTCACACCGGATTTCAACCTCGCCAGCCAAGCCACCAGCGGCCTGTTGTGGGCGGTCGGTTCCGGCTTGTTGTTCTCGCTGCTGTCACTGAACAACCGCGCCAGCGGGCGCATTCCGCCGGTGCAGGCTGCCTTGTGCCAGAACGTGGTGGTAGCGCTGTGCCTGTTGCCGGTTGCCGCGCCCGGGCTGGCCGAGGTGCGTGCGCTGGACTGGCTGTGGATCGGCCTGCTCGGGGTGTTCTGCACCGGCCTCGCCCACAGCCTGTTTGTCGCCAGCCTCGCGGTGCTCAAGGCGCGTACCGCGGCGGTGGTGTTTGCGATGGAGCCGGTATACGGCATCACGGTGGCCTGGTTGCTGTTTGCGGAAACGCCGACCTTGCGCATGCTGATGGGCGGCGCGCTGATCATCGTCGCCATCGTGGTGTCGGGGTTGATGGGCAGCGCCAAGCCGGCCAAACGACCCGCCGCCACGGCCTGATCTATACTTTGGGTGTCCGTGACAGTGTGTGGTCGTTCAACGGATCCAGACTTCTCGACGACAGCCCGGGTGCTTTTTGAAGTTGCTGCAAGCGAGTGGTCATTCCATCAACGCTATGCAGGGGTTGCAACATGGAAATGCTCATCAGCCTGGTCCTTCAAATCATCAGCGGCGCCATCGGCGGGCAGATCGCGGGCCTGGGCAAACAAAGCCTGGGTACCGGCCTCAATACGCTGGTCGGCGGGGTTGGCGGCCTGGTCTTGGGCCAGATCGTCTCCCTCATCACCGGCACTGAAACCGCCAGTGACCTGACCCTTGCCGCCCTGGCCAGCAACGTTATCGGCGGCGGTGTCGGCGGCCTGGTCCTGACGCTGGTGGTCGGCTGGCTCAAACAGCGGATGGCCACCAAGTAGGCACGCCGCAAGGTCACCGCCAGCGGCAGTGGCCTTTATTGCACGCGGTCGTTATGCCCCAGGTCCCGTTGCGGGTCGATCTGGTCGCGCACCCGTTGCTTGAGCACCTTGGCTTCCGGGAAACCACCGTCAGCCTTGCGCTCCCAGATCTGCACGCCGTCGCAGGTAATCCGAAACGCACCGCCCGTAGCCGGTTCCAGGGACACTTTGCCGAGGTCATCGGCGAACGTGCTCAACAGCTCCTGGGCCAGCCAGGCGGCGCGCAGCAGCCACTGACACTGGGTGCAATAGGTGATGACAATCTCGGGTTTGGCCGCAGACATGAATTGACAGGCTCCTGCTTGGCGGGTTGAAAGGATCGAGTGGCTATAATACCGGCCTTTATCGTCCAGCCTTGAGATTGATGATGCGCCGCCTGTTGTCCTGCCTGTTGCTGTGCCTGTTCCCCGTCCTCGTCCAAGCCGTCGAAAACCCGCGCCCGAAGATCGGCCTGGTGCTCTCCGGCGGCGCCGCCCGTGGCCTGGCGCACATTGGCGTGCTCAAGGCCCTGGAAGAGCAAGGCATCCACATCGACGCGATTGCCGGCACCAGCATGGGCGCGGTGATTGGCGGGTTGTACGCTTCGGGCTACAAGATCGACGAGCTGGAAAAGCTCGCGCTGAACATCGACTGGAAGCTCGCCCTGTCCGATGCGCCGCCGCGGGAAGACGTGCCGTTCCGGCGCAAGCAGGATGACCGGGATTTCCTGGTCAAACAGAAACTCAGCTTTCGCGATGACGGCAGCCTCGGCCTGCCACTGGGCGTGATCCAGGGCCAGAACCTGGCCCTGCTGCTGGAAAGCATGTTCGCCCACACCAGTAACGTCCGGGATTTCGACAAGCTGCCGATCCCCTTCCGCGCCGTGGCCACCGACATTACCAGCGGCGAAAAGGTGGTGTTCCGCAAAGGCCACTTGCCCCAGGTGATCCGCGCCAGCATGTCGATCCCGGCGGTGTTTGCCCCGGTGGAACTGGATGGCCGGCTGCTGGTGGACGGCGGCATGACCGATAACATCCCGCTGGATGTGGCGCGGGAAATGGGGGTCGACATCGCCATCGTCGTCGACATCGGCACCCCGCTGCGCTCACGCAAGCAACTCAACACCGTGGTGGACGTGCTCAACCAGTCCATCACCCTGATGACCCGGCGCAACTCCGAAGAACAACTCAAGGCCCTGGCCCCGCGGGACGTGCTGATCCAGCCGCCGTTGGCCGCCTACGGGGTGACGGATTTCGGCCGTGCCAAGGACATGATCGACGCCGGCTACCGCGCCACTCGCGCCCTCGACGTGCGCCTGGCGCACCTGCGCCCGGCCGAGCCGGTGGACCCTTCACTGGTAGCGGCCCGCACGCCCGGCGAGCGCAACCCGGTGATCACCGCGATCAAGGTAGAGAACGACTCCAAGGTGGGCGACGAGGTTATCCGCTACTACATCCGCCAGAACCTCGGCGAGCCTCTGGACCTGGCCCGCCTGCAAACCGACATGGGCACCCTGTACGGCCTGGATTATTTCGAACAGGTGCAATACCGCGTGGTGAAAAAGGGCAAGGACAACACCCTGGTCATCAGCGCCCGGGGCAAACGCAGCGGCACCGACTACCTGCGCCTGGGCCTCAACCTGTCGGATGACATGCGCGGCGACAGCGCCTTCAACCTCGGCGCCAGCTACCGCATGAACGGCATCAACCGCCTCGGTGCCGAATGGCTGACGCGGGTGCAGATCGGTGACAAGCAAGAGCTGTACAGCGAGTTCTATCAGCCGATGGACACCGGCTCGCGCTACTTCGTCGCGCCCTATATCAGTGCCCAGGCGCAGAACGTTGAACTGATTGAAGACAACAACCCAATCTCCGAGTACCGGCTGGAGCGCTACGGCTTCGGCCTGAACGTGGGCCGGCAGATCGGCAACAGCGGCGAGATTCGTTTCGGCGTCGGCGAGGCCTGGGGCAAGGCAGATGTGCGCATTGGCGACCGCAACTCGCCGAGCATCAACTTCAGCGAAGGCTTTTACGAGCTGAAGTACTCCTTTGACTCGTTCGACAACGTGTACTTCCCCCACACCGGCGAAGACATCGGCCTGGCCTTCCGTGAGTTCGAACCGGGGCTGGGTTCTGACCAGCGCTATCGCCAGTGGGAGTTCAAACTGGACAAGGCCATGAGCAGCGGCCCGGACACATTGATCCTCGGCGGGCGCTATGGGCGCACGCTGGATCAGTCGGACGTGGTGATTTCCAGCTTCCTGCTGGGGGGCGCGCGGCAGTTGTCGGGGTTCCGCGAGGATGCGATTGCCGGGCAGAACATCAGCCTGATGCGCGCGGTTTACTATCGCCGGCTGACGCCACGGTCTTATTTGCCGCTGGATTTCCCGTTGTACCTGGGCGCGTCACTGGAACGTGGGCGGGCGTGGAACAACGACAATGAGTACGACAGCGGATACATCAACGCCGCCAGTATTTTCCTGGGGTTTGATACGCCGCTGGGGCCGTTGAATTTCAGTTATGGGTTTAACGATGACAGTCAGCAGGCGGTGTATCTGAACCTGGGGCAGACGTTCTAATTACACCGCAAAACCAATGTGGGAGCGGGCTTGTTGTGGTGAGGGGGCTTGTCCCCCGTCGGGTTCACCGCAGATTGATGGGGCTGCTTCGCAGCCCAACGCGGGGCAAGCCCGCTCACCACAACAAGCCCGCTCCCACATTTTTTGATCATCGGTGTACTGGGGATCAGGACTTCTCGAGGTTTCCGAGGATGTGCTCATGAACCCGCATGCACACCCGCAGATCCTCTTCATCGACGCCCACAAACAGCTCATGGCGCAAGGCCGTGGCGATGGTTTCGATCTGTTCGATCAAGGGCTTCGCGGTGTCGCACAGCACGATGCGCTTGGCGCGGCGGTCTTCCACCACGGCCTGGCGCTCCACCAGGCCCTGCCCTTCCAGGCTGTCGAGCAAACGGGCCAGGGTGGGGCCCTCGACTCCGACGCTCTGCGCCAGCTCACGTTGGGTAGGCGGCTCGGTAAAACGCGCCAGGTGCAGCAGCACCAGCCAGCGTGCCTGGGACAGGCCCAAACCTGCCAGGCGACGATCCAGTTCGGCACGCCACCCTCGGGACATCTGCGCCAACTGCATGCCAAAACGGTGTTGATCGGTTAACGGCATAAAAAACTCATGGATTAGACTGAAAATAAAGTATGGCTAATTATTAGTCAGCTAAGCATGACCCATGCCAGTAGGCAAGACCCGGTATGTACTGATTCGTTACATTGTCGTAATTGGCACATCAAATCTCGAATTCCGACTGCAAAGCAGCCCTCACGCAGTACAAAACGCCTTCGGGAACCCGACCGGTAAACAGTGGTGAGATCTCGGAAACAGGTGGCAATTCGCCTTCTCCGTCGAGAAATGCATCCTGGATTTCTCCGAGCAAATCTTCCGGCAAATCAAGGGCCTGCTCCAACGACAACTGCTGCTTGCCGATGGACTCGGCGAGCAAGGTGTAGACGTTCTTTTCCGAGCATTGCAGTTGCCCGGCGATCTGGATCGGGGTCATGCCGGCGCGGGCCAGGCTGATCAGCTCGTGGCGAATGTCGGCGACCTCTTTTGGCGCCTCGACCTGCCCGCCGAGCACCTCGAGGAAGGCCTGGCCATAACGCTCCAGCTTGCGCGCGCCGACGCCGCTGACCCTGGCCATTTCGCCCAGGGTGGTGGGATGCTCGCGGAGCATTTCCAGCAAGGTGGAGTCGGGAAAGATGACGTAAGGCGGAACGCTGTGTTCCTGCGCGAGCTTCTTACGCAGCGCGCGCAAGGCTTCCCACTGTTCGCGCTCTTCGAAGCGCACCAGTTGGCTGGCCTGGCTGGTGCTGCTCTTGGCGGTGGTTTGCGGCTTGAGGTCGCGGCGCAGCTCCAGGCTGACTTCGCCCTTGAGCAACGGCCGGCAACTGTCGTTCAGGCGCAGGCCGCCGTAGCCGTCCAGGTCGATATCCACCAGCCCACGGGCGACCATCTGCCGGAACAGCGAGCGCCACTCGCCTTCGGCGCGGGCCTTGCCGACGCCGTAGACCGAGAGTTTTTCATGGCCGAAGCTGCGGATCTTTTCGTTGTCCTTGCCCAGCAACACATCCACCAGATGGCCGACGCCATAGCGCTGGCCGGTGCGGTAGATCGCCGACAACGCCTGGCGCGCAGGCTCGGTGGCGTCCCAGGTCTGTACGCCGTCCACGCAGTTGTCGCAGTGGCCGCAAGGCTCGGGCATGTCTTCGTCGAAGTACGCGAGCAGGGTCTGGCGACGGCAGCGGGTTTCTTCGCACAACGACAACATCGCGTCGAGCTTGTGCTGTTCCAGGCGCTTGTGGCGCTCGTCGCCTTCGGAGTTCTGCAGCATCTGCTTGAGCATCACCACGTCCTGCAGGCCGTAGACCATCCAGGCATCCGCCGGCAGGCCGTCACGGCCGGCACGCCCGGTTTCCTGGTAGTACGCCTCGAGGGATTTGGGCAGGTCCATGTGGGCCACGAAGCGCACGTTGGATTTGTCGATGCCCATGCCGAACGCGATGGTGGCGACCATGATCAGGCCTTCCTCGTTGAGGAAGCGCTTCTGGTGGAACGCACGCAGTTCATTGGGCAGCCCGGCGTGATACGGCAGCGCCGGGTAGCCTTGTTCACTGAGGAACGCGGCGACCTCGTCGACCTTCTTGCGCGACAGGCAATAGACAATGCCGGCATCGCTGCGTCGATCGGAGAGGAACGCCAGCAACTGCTTGCGCGGCTGTTCCTTGGGCACGATGCGGTAAAAAATATTGGGACGGTCGAAGCTCGACAGAAAACGCTCGGCGTCGTGCAGGTGCAGGCGCTCGACGATTTCTTCGCGGGTGCGTTTGTCGGCCGTGGCCGTCAGGGCAATACGCGGGACGTTGGGGAACAACTCCGCCAGTTGGCCGAGCTGCAGGTATTCGCGACGGAAATCGTGGCCCCATTGGGACACGCAGTGGGCTTCGTCGATGGCGAACAGGGCGATTTCCAGGCTCTGCAGGAACGCCAGCATCCGCGGCTGCACCAGGCGCTCGGGCGCCAGGTAAAGCATCTTCACTTCGCCGCGCTTGATCCGGGCGGCGAGGTCGCGCTGCTGTTCGGCGCTGAGGGTGGAGTTCAGCGAAGCGGCAGCCACACCGAGTTCTTCCAGGGTGGCCACCTGATCGTCCATCAGGGCGATCAACGGCGATACCACCACCGCGAGCCCGTCACGCAGCAAGGCCGGCACCTGGAAACACAGCGACTTGCCGCCGCCGGTAGGCATCAGTACCAGGGCGTCGCCACCGTTGGCCACGCGCTCAATGATCGCACCCTGGCGGCCACGAAAACTGTCGTAGCCGAAGATGTCCTTGAGGACGCGTTGAGCCTGCTCGAGCATGAAAAACTCCAAATATCGCCGAAATCCCTCTGTACAGGCTGGTCGAAAAAGCACGCTTGGTCGGGAAATAATCCGTAAGCGAACTTTTCCCGCGCCAGGCGCTTGGCCTGCAGGGGCATCACAAAACGCGGCAGTATACCCGAGCGTTACCCGGCAAAGGGTGCCGTTGGTGAATTGCCGCCGGGCTCAAATACCTCTCAAATCTGTGCTGCGGCTGGCCTGGGCGCTCAAGAAAGCCTAGAATTGCCCATCGTTTATTCCCAAGGTAGTCCGTCAATGTCCTTCGCTGAGCAACTAACCCGCCTGCAAGCCTTCCTCGATGCCGATGAGCTGCACGACGAGGCGCTGGACTACGTGGCCGCCCACGGCTATCTGACCGCGCTGTCGATCTGCTCCGACGTCGTGCCCGACCGTGAATGGATCGACGCACTGTTCTCCGAAGAGCCTCACTACCGTGATGCCGCCGAGCGCGAAGAAATCGAATCCACCCTGCTCGCCCTCAAGGCTCACATTGGCCGCCAACTGGCGTCCGATGAAGAGTTTGAACTGCCTTGCGACCTGGACCTGGGCGAAGAGCCGGACGACTCCGAACTGCGCGGCTGGTGCATCGGCTTCATGGAAGGCGTATTCCTGCGGGAAGAGGCCTGGTTCGAGACGGCTGAAGAAGAAGTCAGCGAAATGCTGCTGCCGATCATGGTCGGTTCGGGCCTGTTCGACGAGCAACCCGAGTTCTCCGACATCGCCGCCGACGCCAACCTGATGGACGACATGATCGTTCAGATCCCGGAAGCGCTGACCGCGCTGTACCTGCTGTGCAACGCACCTGACGAAAAGCCGGCGATTCTCAAGCCTCGCCACCACTAAGACCGTTGCCCGTGGCGCCCATGGGCAACCGTTCTGTGATCACGCGCTACGTTCTGCTGGCCATCGGCTGGTTGAGCGTGGCGCTCGGGGTCATCGGCATCTTCCTGCCGGTACTGCCCACTACACCCTTCCTTCTGCTGGCTGCCGCCTGCTTCGCCCGTAGCTCCCCGCGCTTCTACCAATGGCTGGTGGAACACCCGCGCCTGGGGCCGTGGATCCGTGACTATCTGGATGGCAACGGGATTCCGCTCAAGGCCAAGGTGTATGCCATTGGGTTGATGTGGGTGAGTATCGGGTTTTCCTGCTACCTGGTGCCGCTGGTCTGGGCTCGGGGGTTCATGCTGACCAGTGCGGTGCTGGTGACGGTTTATATTTTGCGGCAGAAGACGTTGCCCAAGCGTTGAAGGTGTGGTGAAGGGCTTGTCTGTGGCGAGGGGGCTTGTCCCCCGTTGGAGTGCGCAGCGCTCCCGTTATTCTTGGGGCCGCTGCGCAGCCCAACGGGGGGACAAGCCCCCTCACCACAAAAGCCCTACCCAGCCAACAATCTCGGAGTTAGCGCATTGGCGGCAAGCCATACGCCGCCAGGTCAAAATCCGCCAACTTGCGAATAATCTGGTCGGCATGGTGATACTTGCTGTCCGCCATCGCCTCATCCGGCACCGCAATCGCGGTCATGTGCGCCGCCTTGGCGGCCGTCACGCCAAACGGCGAGTCCTCAAACACCAGGCAATCCTCGGGTGCCACACCCAACCGGCGCGCCGCCGTGAGGAAGATATCCGGCGCAGGCTTGGCGGCCCCCACTTCCGGGTCATCCGCCGTCACGATGGTGTCGAACAGCCCAAACCACTCGCGGTGCAACGTGGTCTTGTGGCCAAACGAGTTGCGCGACGAGCTGGTGCCCACGGCGATCGGAATGTTATGCGCCTTCAAGTGCCGCACCAGCGCCTCAGCGCCCGGCATGCCCAGGGCCTTGGGGAAACGCTCGCTCATCAGCGGCTCGCGGATCACCAGAAATTCTGCGGGCGTAATCGGCAGGTCGAGCGCCTTGACCACGTAGTCGGCCAGGTCCTGGGCGCCGCGACCAATGATGTGCTGCTTGATCCCCCAGTCATAGGTGCGCCCGTAACGTTCGGCGATGATCTGTGTGACTTCGGTGTAGATGCCTTCTGTGTCCAGCAACAACCCGTCCATATCGAAAATCACAGCCTTGATCGGGACAGCGGTACGCGGTGCATTCATCACTACAGATCCGTGGGCAAAGAACTAAAAGGATTCAGCACAATAACGGCCCGCCTTGCCTGCAAGCAACCGTTACGAACTTGTGCCGAACCCTGTCAGCGCTTCACTCAGGAAAATCAGCGCCCTCGGTCACATCCGCCCACGCGTCAAAATCCGCACTCAACGCCTTCACCTTGATCCGCGCAAAGTTCAGCGCAGCCTTGCCCAACAACAGGCGCAATGGCGGCTGCTCAGCCTCCACCGCCTTGACGATGGCAATCGCCGCGCGCACCGGGTCACCCGGCTGCTTGCCGCTGTAGCTGCGAACCATGTTGGCCCGGGCCACGGCCGTTTCCTTATAGTCGGCAATCCCGTGGGCCGCCTCGTTGGCCGAACGCCCGGCCCAGTCGGTACGGAACGGGCCCGGCTCGACCAGCAACACCTTGATGCCCAACGGCGCGACTTCCTGGGACAACGCCTCGGAAAGCCCCTCGACCGCAAACTTGGTAGCGTTGTAGAAACTCAACGACGGGAACGCCGCTACACCGCCCACCGAGGAGATGTTCACGATGCTGCCCGAACGCCGGGCACGCATGCCCGGCAAAGCCGCGCGGGTCATGGCGCTCAAGCCCCACACGTTGATTTCGAACATGTTGCGCACATCATCCAGGTCGCTTTCTTCGAAGGAGCCGAAATAGCCGACACCGGCGTTGTTGACCAGCACGTCGATATGCCCGAAGCGCGCTTCAGCCGCTTTCACGGCGGCGTCGACCTGGGCCTGGTCGGTCACGTCCAGCGTCAGCACCAAGGCGTTGTCTTCGTGACCGGCGACGATGTCCTGCACCTGTTGCGGATTACGCGCGGTGACCACGGTCGGGTAGCCGAGGCTCAAGGTATGCAACGCCAACTGGCGGCCGAAACCGGTGGAGCAGCCAGTGATGAACCAGACAGGTTTTGCGGTGGAAGTCGTCATGAAGGGCCAATCCTCGTGTGTGTAGGAAAAGTATGCGCGCCGCTGTTCTTGCTAAAAAGATGCATAATCCGCAAGGCCCTTTCGGAAATACCACACAATGGACACGCCCGATTTCCAGCAATTACGCCTGTTTTTGCAGGTCGCCCGCTCGAAAAGCTTCACCCAGGCGGCCGACGCCAACAGCCTCTCGGTGTCGACCGTCAGCCATCGCGTGCGTGCCCTGGAAAAACAACTGGGCGTGCAACTGCTCAACCGCACCACCCGCAGTGTCAGCGTGACCGAGGCAGGCGAACAGTTGATCCAGAAGATCACCCCGCTGCTGGAAGAACTGCAAACCAGCCTGCACAGCGTAGCGGCGGCCACCGTCGACGCTGCCGGCACCTTGCGCCTGAACATTCCCTCCACCGCCAGCCGAATGGTCCTGCAACCATTGCTCCAGCGCTTCCTGCGCAAATACCCGGGCATCAACCTGGAAGTGGCGGTGGACAACAGCCTGGTGGACATCGTCGCCCAGGGCTTTGACGCGGGCATCCGCTACGACCACGTGCTGGCCGAAGACATGGTGGTGGTGCCGGTGGCGACGCAACTGCGATTCGTCATCGTCGCCACGCCGGAGTATTTGCAGGGGCGCAAGCTGCCGACTCATCCCCACGATTTGCTGGAGCATGAGTGCGTCAACTACCGCAGCGCGCAGACCGGCTCACTGCACCGCTGGGACTTTGAAAAAGCCGGCAAGCAAATGCGGGTGACGGTAAAAGGCCGGCTGGCGACCAATGACGTGGAGTTGATGGTGCGCGGTGCGCTGGACGGGTTTGGCTTCGCCTACGTGGCGCGCTCCAGCGTCGAGCAGTACCTGCAACGCGGTGAGTTGGTGGAGGTATTGGACGACTGGATTGCCCACAGCGCGCTGTATTTGTATTACTTCAACCGTACGAACACACCGAAGAAACTGCGGGTGTTCATTGAGTTCCTGAAGGAAGAATTCGGGACCTGATCCATTCAAAAAGCGAACCCCATCATGCTCTACCGTTTTGCCGCCGACGGCCTGGTGCTGTTTCACCTGTTGTTCATTCTGTTCGTGCTGTTCGGCGGCTTGCTCGCCCTCAAATGGCGACCGGTCATGTGGCTGCATTTGCCTGCCGCCGCGTGGGGCGTTGCCGTTGAAGTGTTCCATCTGCCCTGCCCGCTGACTCGCTGGGAAAATCTGTTTCGTCATTTGGCCGGGCAAGACGGTTATGGCGGCGGCTTTATCGAGCATTACATCCTGACCCTGATCTACCCGGCCGGGCTGACGCCGCAGATCCAGCTGGGGCTGGGCGCGCTGGTGCTGCTGATCAATATCGCGGTGTATGTGCGGCTGATCAGGCGCGCCTAGGCAAGCAGCCCATACCCACCAATGTCGCCTCAACCGCCTCGTCCAAAGGCGTGTGCGGTTCGCTGCCCAATATCTGTACGAGGCGGCGGTTGTCCATGCGCACCTCGGTTTGCCACAGGTAGCGCATTTCCTGCATCTCGCGGAAGGTGGTGACAAAGGGCGCGGCCAGTTTCAGCAGCCACCACGGGAAAGTACGTACAGAAGGCTGCTGGCCGGTCCTGCGTGACACCACCCGCTGAATCGCCTGGCTCATCTGCCGGCCATCGGCGTCAATATGCCCCGCCATATGAAAACGGGCGAAGGCCTCCAGGGTGTCGCGGCGTGCGATCAGCTCGACCACGGTGCTCGCCACGTCAGGCAGGTAGGCCCACTGATGCCCCACGCCTGGCGCGCCTGGATAACTCACGCTGGCCACCGGTTTTGCGGGTTTGATCAACCCTTGGGAGAACCAGCTGCTGCCGGCCTTGGCACCGAAGAAATCGCCGGCGCGCACGATCAATACCCGGGCGCCACGCTCGGTGGCCTCCCGCAAACGCTGTTCCATCTCCACCCGGATCGCGCCCTTGCGGGTGAGTGGATGCTGGGGTGAATCCTCCTCCAGCCGCGCAAATGCGTCGGGGCCGTAGTTATAAACCGTGCCTGGCAAAACAATCATTGCCCCTTCAGCGATTGCCGCGGCGATGCTGTTGTCGATCATCGGCAACACCAGCTCCGCCCAACGCTGGTAGCCGGGCGGGTTGACGGCATGCACGATCACCGAACAGCCCTTCGCCGCCGCAACCACTTCCTCACGGTTCAGGGCATCACCTTTTATCCAGGTGAAATCGGCGTTCTGGGTGTGGGCCTTATCCACATCCCTCGTCAGCGCACATACCTGCCAGCCGGCAGCAAACAACTGCCGCGCCACTTCGCCACCAATCCCGCCTGTCGCACCCAACACCAGAACCTTGTTCATGCTTTTTCCCCTTGGGGTTGTTTGATGAGGCGATTCTGTTCGCCGGCGGGCTATAGAGGAATTGCCGAAGATCATCCAGACGCTATACATTTATGCATGGCATCGACTATTGGTTGGGAGCTTTACCGGTCATTCCTCGGGGTACTCAAGGAAGGATCGCTGTCGGGGGCCGCACGGCAGCTCGGCATTACGCAGCCCACCGTTGGGCGGCACATCGCTGCGCTGGAGAAATCCCTGAACGCGGTGCTGTTCACCCGCTCCGCCAGCGGCCTGCTGCCCACCGCCGTCGCCCTCACCCTGCGCACCCACGCCGAAACCATGGAAACCACGGCCGCCGCCCTCGAGCGCGCCGCCTCGCCCCAAGGCCCCGAAGTGCGTGGCGTGGTGCGGGTGTCGGCCAGCGAAGTGATCGGCGTGGAAGTGCTGCCGCCGATCATCACCCGCCTGCGTCAACAGCACCCGCACCTCAAGGTCGAACTGGTGCTGAGCAACCGCCTGCTGGACCTGCTGCAACTGGAAGCCGACATCGCCGTGCGAATGGTCCGACCCAGCCAGGAACAACTGCTGGCGAAACGCATCGGCGTGATCGAAGTCGGCCTGCACGCACGTAACGACTACCTGCAACAACACGGCACGCCCCAGAGCCTGAACGACCTCACCACCCATTCAGTCATCGGCTACGACCAGGAAAGCGCTTTCATCCGCAGCCTGGCCGTCAAAGGGTTCGAGCGCAGCGCGTTTTCACTCAGCAGCGACAGCGACCTCGCACAACTGGCCCTGATCCGCGCCGGCGCCGGCATCGGCGGCTGCCAGGTCAAACTGGCCCGGCAAGACGCCCGCCTGAGCCGGGTCCTGCCGGACGCATTCGCCCTCCAGCTCGACACCTGGGTCACCATGCACGAAGACCTGCGCAACAGCCCGCGCTGCCGCGTCACCTTTGATGCCCTGGTGGCCGGTTTGCAGCATTACGTACAGGATTGAGACAGCTTCGCTGGTGAAGAATCAGAGTCCCTCAAACCCTTCATAGACGCCCCCATGTCCGAAGCCTTCGAAGTCCCCAGCCCCCACGAAAAACACGTCGAACACGCCACCGAACATGCCCACAGGCAGGGCGACAATTTCGCCAGCCGCATCGCCGTGATGACCGCCATCATGGCCACCGTCGGCGCCATGCTCAGCTACCAGGCCGGCTCCACCGAAAGCGAAGCGGCGATGGACAAAAACAACGCCGCCATCTTCAAGACCGAAGCCGCCAACCAATGGAACTACTACCAGGCCAAATCCAGCCGGCAGAACCTTGCGGAGCTGGCGACGCATATCCCAGGCGTCGACGCCAAGCACTACACCGACGAGATCGAGCGTTATAAAACCCAGAAGGAAGACGTGCGCAAAAAAGCCGAAAAGCTTGAAGCCACCTCGAAAGAATGGGATGAAAAGTCAGAGCAGGCGCTGCATCAGCATCACCGCTGGGCGCAGGCAATGACCGCGATTCAGATCGCGATTTCGCTGGCGGCGATTACCTTGCTGACAAGGAAGGAATGGTTGAAGCGCATGGCGTATACCGCCGGTGGTGTGAGTGTGGTGTTGGGTGGGATGGCCTGGCTGCATATTTAAGTTCCATCATGCCATCGCTATATAGTAAAACGCATAACGCCTGACACTATAAAGCCGAGGAAAAGCCGGTGACCGCACAATCATCCAAGGAAGCTGTGGGCGTCGCCTACAGCATCGACTCAATGCGCTACGCCCAGGCCATGACCTGGCGCGCCATCGAAGCGCTGTCCAAACTCATCCGCCCCGGCATGCTCGAATCCGAAGCCCGCGAACTCGGCAAAAAAGTCCTCGCCGACCTCGACATGCAGCGCATCTGGCACCCGCTGCTGGTGCGCTTTGGCGCCAACACCCTCAAAACGTTCAAGGAACGCTCCGACGGCGACCCGGCGCTGGGGGAAAACGACATCTACTTCATCGACATGGGCGCCGTGTGGCAAGGCCATGAAGGTGATGCCGGGGCGACCTTCAGCACCGGCAACAACCCCGAGATGGCCGCGTGCGCGAGCGCGGCGAAAGAGTTGTTCGACCGGGTTGAGCAGCGCTGGAAGAACGACAAAGTCGTCGGCCTGGAGCTGTATCGTTTTGCCGAAGAGCAAGCAAAGGAAATGGGTTGGGTGCTGAACCTGGACATCAAAGGGCATCGCGTCAGCGATTTCCCCCATGCGATTTACCGTGGCGGTGATCTTGGGGATTTTGACCAGTATCCGAATGAAGGGCTGTGGATTCTTGAGATACAGATTGCGCACCCGAGCGGAGCTTATGGTGCGTTTTACGAAGATTTGCTGGCTTAACTTTTCAAGGAATAAAGATGGAACGCTCGACCGAATTTCCCGTGCTGTTGTTTTCCTACGGCACGTTGCAGGACAAGGCCGTTCAACTGTCCAACTTTGGGCGGGAGCTGGCGGGTCAGCAGGATGCGATGCTGGGGTACTCGAAAAGCTGGGTGGAGATTACGGATCCTGAGGTGTTGGCGGCCAGTGGCAAGTCCCATCATCCGATCGTTGCGCCGAGCGGGCGGAATGAGGACAGTGTTGAGGGGATGGTGTTTCAGATCACCGAGCAGGAACTGGCGGCGGCGGATGCGTATGAGGTGTCGGACTATAAGCGGGTTTCGGTGGGGTTGGCTTCGGGGTTGACGGCTTGGGTGTATGTGCAGGCTTAAGGGGGTGCAGCTCGTCAACCGGAGTGATTTCCTACAGATCAATCGGAAGGCATGCCCTGCCGGGCTTGTGAGGTGAGGCATATAGTTCGCCGGTCGCTCTCATAGCGACTCGGGTTTGGCGACTCGACTACAAATTGGCAGAGGCCACCCGGCTAAGTTTGCGGGATGCCCCTACGCGCAATAAGCTGCTCGATGGTAGCTGTGCGTGGGAGACCTTCGGGTCTGCCGGTTTTCCGATTTGTCCGGTTCGCCAACCTGCGTACAGCTGCCACCCTTTTGTTTGGTAACAAATGCGTGGCAGCTCTCCTTAAGCAAACGGAGATTCACGCATGAACCAGTACATGGCCCTCACCAGCAACGATTGCGAGACACCTGCCCTTTTTGTAGATACCACTGCGCCGCTGGACGTTTTGCTGGACGCTGCTGGATATCGAATTCGTGCTGTTACTCAAGTTCTCGAAAATCTGGCACTGCGTGCGGAAATCAGCAGCGATACGGTTGTGCTTAGTGACTTTTCGCTGCTGTGTTCGATTCCGTTGCGCGATGGTTGTGATTTGCTCGATGTTATAGGGCGACGTATGGCTACGCAGTGCTCCTAAACCCATTGGCTTAATTTTCCCTGGCACAACCACCTATTCAAACCCCAGAAACCACAAAACCCCTGATTTCTCTCGAAACCAGGGGTTTTATTTACATCGAATTTGGCGGTGAAGGAGAGATTCGAACTCTCGATACAATTTCTTGTATACACACTTTCCAGGCGTGCTCCTTAAGCCACTCGGACACTTCACCGTATCTCGTCAAACTGATTCAGTCTGTCGAGGCGCGCTAATGTAGTCGAAAGCTTTTCCGATGGCAAAGGTTTTTTTCAGAATTTTCATGCGCTTAGGCGGTTATGCCGTTCCAGCCCTCTGCGGCGCCATGCACACCACGGCGATTCTGCCATTCTCGGGCACTCGCGGCGCTTGTCTATAGTAGCTGCTGCGCCCTGCCGAAGGCTGCCTGCGGGTGGGCATGCGGGAAAAGTCTGACTGGGTAGTCAGTCACGGCGCTTTACCAGGGCGGGCGCGGTGGGTAACGTCTGCCGTCTGTCCTTCTATTACAAGCATTACAAGGAATCGCGTCATGAGTGAGTTGATTGCCTACCACCTCGAAGACGGTATCGCGACCCTGACCCTGAGCAACGGCAAGGTGAATGCCATTTCGCCGGCAGTGGTCAGTGCGTTTAATCAAGCGCTGGATCAGGCCGAGAAGGATCGGGCGGTGGTGATCATCACGGGCACGCCGGGGATTTTGTCCGGTGGCTATGATTTGAAGGTGATGACCGCCGGCCCTAAAGAAGCGGTGAGTCTGGTAACGTCGGGTTCCACCCTCGCCCGCCGCCTGTTGTCGCACCCGTTCCCGGTGATCGTGGCGTGCCCAGGGCACGCGGTGGCCAAGGGTGCGTTCCTGTTGCTGTCGGCGGATTACCGGATTGGTGTGGACGGGCCGTTCAGCATTGGCCTGAATGAAGTGATGATCGGCATGACCATGCACCACGCCGGGATCGAGCTGGCGCGGGATCGTCTGCGCAAGTCGGCGTTCCACCGTTCGGTGATCAATGCCGAGATGTTTAACCCGCAGGACGCATTGGGCGCCGGGTTCCTGGACAAGGTGGTCGCACCGGAAGACTTGCAGGCCGCAGCGCTGGAGGCAGCTCGCCAGTTGAAGAAGATCAATATGAACGCCCACAAGCACACCAAACTGAAGGTGCGTAAGGCGCTGCTGGAAGCCCTGGATGACGCGATCATTCAGGATCAGGGTCACTTGGGTTAATCAAACCTGCGCCGCCTGAATCGAAGCCCGACCTTGAGTCGGGCTTTTTCTTACAAAGAATTCCGGATTGCCTACAACCGCTCTAGACAGTGTCTGTCACGTCTTGTTGAAACATGCGCTTAAACATCGCCTATCTCCTGACTCTATAGGGGCAATTGCCGAATACAGTGCACATCCGTACACTGCGCCACCTTTTGTCCCGATGGGCTGTGTCGATGCTTTTTTTGTTACGCATGTTGTTGATGGGCCTGCATTTTATGATTGCGGGCGTGCTGGGCGTGCTGCTGGGGATCTGTCGGCCGTTCAATCCGGACAACAGCCGTTACTGTGCGCGCCTGTATGCCGTGCCGGCGATGTGGCTGTTGCGCCTGCGGGTGAAGGCTGATGTCGACTCGCTGCGCAACAAACCCAGCAGTTGCGTGATCATTGCCAACCATCAGTCCAACTATGACCTGTTTGTGTTCGGCACCGTGGTGCCGTACCGCACGGTGTGTATCGGCAAGAAGAGCCTGAAGTGGGTGCCGTTGTTCGGCCAGTTGTTCTGGCTGGCGGGCAATGTGTTGATCGACCGGGGCAACGCGCACAAGGCCCGGCGCTCGATGCTGACCACCACCCACACGTTGCAACACGCAGACACCTCGATCTGGGTGTTCCCCGAAGGCACGCGTAACTTCGGTGAGACGTTGCTGCCGTTCAAGAAGGGCGCGTTCCAGATGGCAATCGCCGCAGGCGTGCCGATTGTGCAGGTGTGTGTCAGCACCTATGTGAAGCAGATGAAGCTCAACCGCTGGAACAGTGGCGATATTCTGATTCGCTCGTTGCCGCCGATTCCTACGAAGGGGCTGACGATGGATGACATGCCGCTGTTAATGCAGACCTGCCGCGAGCAAATGCGCGACTGCATCGAGGCGATGGATCGCGAGTTGCAAACCACACCTGCAATCACGGCTGAACCCCGCCGAATTTGCTGACTCTGATTGGGCAGGGCAGGCTAAGCTGCCTGACAGTTGTCATCTGCCATTCAAGAAGAAGCGATCAGCACTATGGGTAGAGTTGTTGCGGCCGTCGTCTATAGCGCCGGAAAGAAAGTCACCGATATCACCCTCGACGAAGGCGCCGCCTGGGCCGCCAAGCCCGACCACTTTGTATGGATCGGCCTGGAAGAGCCCAGCGCCCTGGAACTGGCCAACCTGCAGCGCCAGTTCAACCTGCACGAACTGGCCATCGAAGATGCCCTGGAAAAACACAGCCGGCCCAAGCTTGAAACCTTCGGCGATGCGCTGTTTATCGTGACCTATTCGCCGGTGCGCGATAACGGCAAGCTGGAGTTTATCGAGACCCATATCTTTGCCGGCAACGGCTACATCATCACTGCCCGCAACGGCCATTCGGCGTCCTACGGCTATGTGCGCCAGCGCTGTGAGGCGCGGCCACTGCTGCTGGAGCATGGGGAAGATTTCGTACTCTATGCACTGCTGGATTTCGTCACCGAGAACTACCAGCCCGTGAGCGAGGCGATTCATGCCGAGGTCGATGAGTTGGAGCGCAATGTGCTGTGCAACTCCCTGAATGAACATGACATCCAAAAACTCCACGGCCTGCGCCGCGATGTGCTGCGGCTGAAGCGTTATGTAGCGCCGATGGTGGAAATCAGTCAGGAGCTGCAGAAGCTGAGTTTTCCGTTTATTGACAAGAACATGCGTCCGTACTTTCGCGACGTGCAGATTCACGTCACCCGGCAGATGGAAGACCTGACCACCCTGCGGGATATCGCCAGCCAGACCATCGAGATTGGGGTGTTGCTGGAAGCCCAGCGCCAAAGCGTGGTGCAGCGCAAGTTTGCCGCGTGGGCGGCGATTCTGGCGTTCCCGACGGCGGTGGCCGGGATTTACGGGATGAACTTCCAGAACATGCCGGAGCTGCAATGGCACTACGGCTATTTTGCGGTGCTGGGGTTTATTGCGGTGGGGTGTTCGGGGTTGTGGGCCAGTTTCAAGCGCTCAGGCTGGCTGTAAAACTCTCTTCAATGTGCAGAAGATCAAACGGTGGGAGCTGGCTTGCCTGCGATCGCATCACCTGGGTTTTACTGAAAAACCGAGGTGTCTGCATCGCAGGCAAGCCAGCTCCTACATTATTGTGCGTCAAGCCGCGCCGGCTTCTGGTTTGTGCGCCACAAACCGCATCATCCATTCCGCCACGGTGACGCCGTGGTGGTCTCGTTCCAGGCTGGCCACGCCATTGGTGTAGACCTTTTCCCCCAGGGTTGTCTGAAGAATCTCCAGCAACTCGCGGGAATAGTCGTGGATAAATTCCGGGTGGCCCTGGAAGCACAGCACCTGGTCTTCGATGTGGTACGCCGCAAACGGGCAGAACTCGCTGGAAGCGATCACCGTGGCGTTTTCCGGCAAGGTGGTGACCTGATCCTGATGGCTGATCAACAGCGTCAGTTCTTCCACCACCGGGCTCATCCACGGGGCCTTGGCGTTCAGTTTGTAGTCATGGATGCCCATGCCCCAGCCTTTGGTCGCCCGCTCGGTCTTGCCGCCCAGCAGCAGTGCCAGCAACTGATGGCCGAAGCAGATGCCGATCAGCTTGTCGCCGCGTGCATGGCGGTCCAGCAGGTAGGTCTTGAGGGTCTGGATCCATGGATCGGTGCCAAAGGAGTCGGCCTTGCTGCCCGTCACCAGGTAGGCGTCGAACACTTCGTCATCCGCCGGGTATTCACCCTGCACCACGTTATAGACGACGAACTCGGCGGCAATCGGCTGCTTGGAGAACAGGCGCTTGAACATCTGCCCGTACCCTTGGTACTGATCGATCAGCCCGGGACGCAGGATATCGGTTTCCAGGATGCACACGCGTAACGACATAAAAAATACCTGACACGGCGATGGGAATAATGAACACCCCCAGAGCCTGCCTTGAAATACCCTTCCAAGGCAAGCCCCGCACATGCCCAAACCCGTCAGAAGGTCGCGTTCTGTGCAGCGTTCTCCAACAACAGCGCCGGAGGCGTGAAGCGCTCACCGTATTGCTCGGCCAGGTAACGCGCCCGGGCGATGAAATCGTTCAGGCCGTACTGGTTGATGAACTGCAGCGCCCCGCCGCTCCAGGCGGCAAAGCCGATACCGAAGATCGAGCCGACGTTGGCATCGGCCGTCGACATCAATACGCCCTCCTCCACACAACGCACGGTTTCGATGGCCTGAATAAACAGTAGACGGTCGCGCACGTCCTGCGCCGAGATCCGTTGGCCGGGCTTTTCAAAGCGGCTTTTCAGCTCCGGCCACAGGTGTTTCTGCCCGCCCGCCGGATAATCGTAGAAGCCACCCCCCGCCGCCTTGCCCGGACGCTTGTATTCGTTGAGCAACAGGTCGATTACGGCAAACGCCGGATGCTGAGGTAACGGCTTGCCCTCGGCCTGAAGGTCCTTGGCCGTCTGCTGGCGGATATGGCTCATCAGGCTGAGGGAAACTTCGTCAGAGACCGCCAGCGGCCCCACCGGCATGCCGGCCTTGCGCGCCTCGGTCTCGATCATCGGCGCGGCCACGCCTTCGCCGAGCATGGCGATGCCTTCGTTGGTGAAGGTGCCGAACACCCGCGAGGTGAAGAAGCCGCGGCTGTCGTTGACCACGATCGGGGTTTTCTTGATTTGCAGTACGAAATCAAAACCCCGAGCCAGGGTTTCGTCGCTGGTGCGGGCGCCCTTGATGATTTCCACCAGGGGCATCTTGTCCACCGGGCTGAAGAAGTGCAGGCCGATAAACTTGCCCTGGTCGGGTACCGCCGTGGCCAGGCCGCTGATGGGCAAGGTGGAGGTGTTGGAGGCGATCACCGCTTCGGCACCCACCACACTGTGTGCGGCAGCCGAAACCCTGGCCTTGAGCTCACGGTCTTCGAACACGGCTTCGATGATCAGGTCGCAGCCAGCAAGATCGGCATCGGATTCGGTAGGAACAATCCGCGCGAGGATGGTCTCCCGCTGCTCAGCGGTCAATTGCCCACGGCCGACCTTCTTGTCCAGTAACCCTGCCGAGTGGGCCTTGCCCTTCTCCGCCGCCGCCAGGTTGACGTCCTTGAGCACCACCTCAACGCCTGCCGAGGCGCTGACGTAGGCAATGCCGGCGCCCATCATCCCGGCGCCGAGCACGCCGACCTTGCGTGTCACATACGGTGCAAAGCCCTTGGGCCGTGAGCTGCCGGCGTTGATTTCATTGAGTTGGAACCAGAAGGTGCCGATCATGTTTTTCGCCACTTGCCCGGTGACCAGCTCGGTGAAGTAGCGGGTCTCGATCAGGTGCGCGGTGTCGAAATCCACCTGGGCGCCTTCCACGGCGGCACACAGGATTTTCTCCGGGGCCGGGAAGCAGCCGTTGGTTTTGGCGCGCAGTATCGAGGGTGCAATGGCGAGCATTTGCGCGACTTTCGGGTTGGACGGTGTGCCGCCAGGGATCTGATAACCCTTGATGTCCCAACGCTGTTTCGCCTCCGGATTGGCCAGGATCCACGCCCGGGACTTGGCCAGCAGCTCGTCGCGGTCGGCCGCCAGCTCGTCAATCAACCCGGCTTGCAGCGCCTGCTGCGGCGTAATCTTTTTACCTTCCAGCAAGTAGGGCAAGGCCTTTTCCAGCCCCAGCATACGCACCATGCGCACCACACCGCCGCCGCCCGGCAACAGGCCAAGGGTGACTTCCGGCAGGCCGATTTGTACCGATTTATGATCCAGCGCCACGCGGTGCTGGCACGCCAGGCAAATCTCCCACCCACCGCCCAGCGCCGCACCATTGATGGCGGCCACCACCGGTTTGCCGAGGGTTTCCAGGGTGCGCAGTTGCGCCTTGAGCAGCAACACGCTGTCGTAGAAATCCTTGGCGTGGGGCTTGTCGACCTTGATCAATTCATTGAGGTCACCGCCGGCAAAGAAGGTCTTTTTTGCCGAGGTGATGATCACACCGGCAATCGAATCCTTCTCGGCGGCCAGCCGGGCGACGGTGGCCGCCATGGCCTCGCGGTACACCCCGTTCATGGTGTTGGCGCTCTGGCCGGGCATGTCGATGGTCAGCACCACAATCTGGTCCTGGCCTTTTTCGTAACGAATGGCGTCGGTCATGATGGGTTCCTTAGGCTCAGAGGCGTTCGATGATGGTGGCGATACCCATGCCGCCGCCGACACACAGGGTGGCCAGGCCATACCGCTGCTGGCGCACCTCCAGTTCGTCGAGCAACGTGCCGAGAATCGCGCAACCCGTGGCGCCCAGCGGGTGGCCCATGGCGATGGAGCCGCCGTTGACGTTGACCCGGGTGGCGTCAATGCCCATGTCCTTGATGAACTTGAGCACCACCGAGGCAAACGCTTCGTTGACCTCGAACAGGTCGATGTCTTCCACTCGCAGGCCCGCCTTGGCCAGGGCCTTGCGGGTGGCCGGCGCCGGGCCGGTGAGCATGATGGTGGGTTCGGTGCTGGTGACCGCCGTGGCGACGATCCGCGCCCGGGGTTGCAGGCCGAGCTCACGGCCCTTGGCTTCGGAGCCGATCAGCATCAACGCCGCACCGTCGACGATCCCGGAACTGTTGCCCGGTGTGTGCACATGGTTGATGCGCTCGACGTGGCTGTAGACCCGCAAGGCCGTGGCGTCGAAGCCCATCTGGCCCATCATTTCGAAGCTGGGCTTGAGTTTGCCGAGGCCTTCCAGGGTGGAGTCGGCGCGGATGAACTCATCCTGATCCAGCAGCACGATGCCGTTCTGGTCCTGCACCGCGATCAGCGACTTGTTGAAGGAACCGTCTGATCTGGCCCGTGCCGCTTTCTGCTGGGAGTGCAGGGCAAAGGCATCGACGTCGTGACGGGTGAAGCCTTCCAGCGTCGCGATCAGGTCGGCGCCGATGCCCTGCGGCGTGAAGTGGCTGTGCATATTGGTTTGCGGGTCAAGCACCCAGGCGCCGCCGTCGCTGCCCATGGGCACACGGGACATGGATTCGACACCGCCCACCACGACGAGGTCTTCAAACCCGGAACGCACTTTCATCGCGCCGAGGTTCACGGCCTCCAGGCCCGAGGCGCAAAAACGGTTGATCTGCACACCGGCGACGCTGACGTCCCAGTCCGCCACCAGGGCGGCGGTCTTGGCGATGTCAGCGCCCTGGTCGCCAATCGGTGTGACGCAGCCGAGGACGATGTCATCCACTTGCCGCGTGTCGAGGCCGGTGCGCTGTTGCAGCGCCGTCAGCAACCCGGCCACCAGGTTTACTGGTTTGACGCTGTGCAAGGCGCCATCAGCCTTGCCTTTGCCCCGGGGCGTGCGTATCGCATCAAAGATCAAAGCTTGGGTCATGATGTCCTCGAATGACTGCGCAACGAATCGTGCCCTTACCTTAGGCGCCGGGGCGCCGGATTCAATGACCGAACCGCTCATTGACCTTGACGCTCACGCTCAGACGAACGGTAGGAAGCTACGGGAATCGGTTGATTAATCGTTTTAGCTGTCTAGCCGGAGGGCTGGCGTCTGGCTGGCAATTGGCCTCATGCGTTTTTAATAAGTTTTTCGCATTGAATGAGATGAAATGGATCTAAGCCATGTAGAACGAGGGCTCTAAGGTTGAATCTGTAGGAGAGGTAAAGGGTTGCTGCCGGGTTTTGCTGGAGCACCTGTAGGAACTGTAAGAAAAGAGTCATGCAGCACCGTCATAGTTAAATCGACCGGCACGCATTTGACGCTCAGGAATAACAACAAAAGGCAGTCAGCCATGTTCAAGCATTCGAAAGTACGGCAGGCGGGACTTATTCTTTTCGCCACCACCCTGATTCTGATCTTGCCCAATCTAACCAAGGTTATTGGGTGACCACTCGCACTCCACATTCTGCGCATACACAGCGCCAGGATCGCAGCCTTTGGCAGCGCCTTTCGGGATATTGCGCATAGCGATCCCGTCAGGAGCTGCCGTTTTGCGCGCCGAAATTTTGTGATTTTACGGTATCGTGAGCTCCACCGCCTTTCCCGATATGTGGTCCTTCCTTGAAACAGATCATCGCCCTCCTGACCCTGCTGCTGGCCCTGCCGACGAACGCCGCGCAATTGACCGTCGAGCTGGATCACGCCAGCAAAACCTGGGAAACAACCGAACTGCTCAAGCGCCCGGATGTGCAGACGGTGCAGGTCGTTGATGACGTTTCCTACAAGCGCAACATGACCTATCGCGCGGTGCCGCTGGCGGCGCTGTTGCCGGGCATCAAGCCGGAAAATCATCTGCAGGCGGTGGCCCTCGACGGCTTTGCCGCTGAACTGACGGCGGCGCCGCTGCTGTCAAAAAGCGGTGCACGGGCATGGTTGGCCGTGGAAGATCCGGCGCATCCATGGCCGCCGCTGGCAGACGGCAAACCCAGCGCCGGGCCTTTTTATCTGGTGTGGACGGACCCGCAGGCGGGAAATATCAGCCCTGAGCAATGGCCGTTTCAGATCTCCGGGATCAAGCAGTTGAAGACAGTTGCGGAGCGCTTTCCAGCGTTACTGCCGGACCCGAAGCTGGCGGCGAATGACCCGGTAAATCAAGGTTTCGCGCTGTTCCAGAAGAACTGCCTGGCGTGTCATCGCCTGAACGGTGCCGGCGATGCGCAAGTGGGGCCGGACCTGAATATTCCTTACAACCCCACCGAATATTTCGCCGGGGATTTCCTCAAGCGCTACATCCGCGACCCGCAAAGCATGCGGCATTGGCCGCAGGCGAAGATGCCGGCGTTTGCTGCCAGTGTGCTGCCGGATGCGGACCTGGACCTGCTGGTGGGGTATTTGAAGCATATGGCAGGCAGAAAGCAGCCTTAAGGCTCCGGCAAACCTGTGGCGAGGGAGCTTGCTCCCGCTGGGCTGCGCAGCAGCCCCCCATCAGACGATCGCATTTCTCCAGATAGAACTCGGGGGCAGGTTTGGGGGCCGCTTCGCAGCCCAGCGGGAGCAAGCTCCCTCACCACAAAAAGCTTTCCTGCCACAGGGAGCTCTCCGGCCAAGAAAAGCTCCTCTCTCCCCCGGAATCCTACTGCTGCTGCACCGAAATCACCGGTGTCGGCGCCACAAATACCTTGGCATGCATCTGCTCATGGCCTCCCCCACGGCGCATGCCCCGCACCGGGCAGGCGTCGAGGTAATCCAGGCCTACCGCCAATTTCAAATGCCGCTCCGGCCGGGCCAGTTGGTTCGTCACGTCAAAGCTGTACCAGGCGTCATCCAGCCAGGCTTCGGCCCAGGCGTGACTGGCCAGGTGCTCGCAATCTTCGCTGTACAAATACCCCGACACATAACGCGCCGGAATGCCCAGGCTGCGGGCGCAGGCGAGGAAGGCGTGGGTGTGGTCCTGGCACACCCCGGCGCGCCCGGCAAAGGCCTTGGCGGCGCAGGTGTCGACTTCAGTGGAGCCCGGCGAATAGGTCATGTACTGGTTCAGCGCGTGCATCAGGTCGATCAACGCACTGCGGTCGCGACGCTGGTGGCAGTGTTTTTCGGCAAAGCTGCGCAGGGCGTCGTCCGGTTCGGTCAACCGGGTGCAGCGCAGGAACGGGAAGGCCGACTGGCTTTCATGCTCGGCCTCGCGCAATTCGTCGATATCCACCTGGCCGCGGGCGCCAATGATGATGGCTTCATGGGGCTCGTCCAGGGTCAACACGTGCAGGATATTGCCGAACGGGTCCAGTTGCGCCCGCACCGGCCGAGGCAGGTCCAACTGCCAGCTGAGAACGTGCTGGCGCTCGCTGTCATGGGGCGTGAGGCGCAGGTACTGGATGCTGGCACGCACCTGGTCTTCGTAGTGGTAGGTGGTTTCGTGGCTGATGGAAAGTCTCATGCCGCCTCCAGGTAGGAACTGTAAATAGCGTCACCCAGCTCGCGCACGAGTGGGATGAAGTCGGTCAGCCAAGCGTGCAGGCCTTCCTTGAGAATTTCGTCGATGGCGGTATAGCGCAGGCGCGCGTCCATCTCGGCCGCCAGGCGCTGGGCCGGGCGACCGTTGATGCCGGGCAGGCTGCCAAGGATCTGGTCGATCTCTTCACTGCACGCCCGCAGCGAACGCGGGACATCGGCGCGCAGCAGCAACAGCTCGGCGACTTGGCGGGCGCCGGGGGCGTCGCGGTAGATCTCGGTGTAGGCCTCGAACGACGACAAGGCCCGCAGCAATGCACTCCACTGATAGTAGGCGTGGGCGGTGCCATCGGTGACCGCTTCGGCCTGGTCGCCGGCCATCTCGTAGCGGGCATCCAAGAGGCGCAAGGTGTTGTCGGCCCTTTCGATAAACGTGCCCAGACGAATGAAGCGAAACGCGTCGTTACGCATGATGGTGCCGTAGGTGGCACCCCGAAACAGGTGGGACCGCTCCTTGACCCATTCGCAGAACCGGCTCATGCCGTAGCGGCTCAGGCCTTGCTGGGCGATGTCGCGAATTTCCAGCCAGGTGGCGTTGATGTTTTCCCACATGTCGGCGGTGATTCGCCCACGCACGGCATGGGCACTGGCGCGTGCAGCGCCGAGGCAACTGTAGATGCTGGCCGGGTTGGCAGCATCCAGGGCGAAGAAGTGCAGCAGGCGTTCCGCATGCAGTTCACCGTGGCGCTCGCGGTAATCGTCGAGGGTGCCGGTGATCAGCAGGGGCATCGCCAGTTCATGCAGGCCATCACCGCGCCCGTCCTGGGGCATCAGCGACAGCGAATAACTGACATCGAGCATGCGCGCGAGGTTTTCCGCGCGCTCCAGGTAGCGCGACATCCAATACAAATCCGAGGCAGTTCTACTCAACATATTTCAATCCTCGACCACCCAGGTGTCTTTGGTGCCGCCGCCCTGGGACGAGTTGACCACCAACGAGCCTTCCCGCAGCGCCACACGAGTCAGGCCGCCGGGGACCACACGGGTTTCCTTGCCTTGCAGCACAAACGGGCGCAGGTCGATATGGCGTGGGGCGATGCCGTTTTCGACAAAGGTCGGGCAGGTCGACAGGCACAGCGTTGGCTGCGCGATGTAGGCATGGGGCTTGGCCTTGATGCGTGCACGGAAGGCTTCGATTTCCGCCGCCGAGGCTGCCGGGCCGACCAACATGCCATAGCCACCGGAACCCTGGGTTTCCTTCACCACCAGTTCCGGAAGGTTGGCCAGCACGTGGGACAGTTCGCTGGGATTACGGCACTGGAACGTCGGAACGTTCTTCAGGATCGGCTCTTCATCCAGGTAAAAACGGATCATCTCGGTGACGAAGGGGTACACCGATTTGTCATCCGCTACCCCGGTGCCGATGGCATTCGCCAGTACCACATTGCCCGAGCGATACGCCGCCAGAAGGCCCGGCACGCCGAGCATGGAATCCGGGTTGAAGGCCAGCGGGTCGAGGAACGCGTCGTCGAGGCGACGGTAAATCACGTCGACCGCCTTGGGGCCGTCGGTGGTGCGCATGAACACACGGTCATCGCGCACGAACAGGTCGGCGCCTTCCACCAGTTCCACACCCATTTCCCGAGCCAGGAACGCATGCTCGAAGAACGCACTGTTGAAACGCCCAGGCGTCAGCACCACCACACTGGGGTTATCCAGCGGGCTGGAGCTTTTCAGGGTGTCGAGCAACAGGTTGGGGTAGTGATCGATCGGCGCGATGCGCTGGGCGGCAAACAGTTCGGGGAACAGGCGCATCATCATCTTGCGGTCTTCGAGCATGTAGCTGACGCCGCTGGGGGTGCGCAGGTTGTCTTCGAGGACGTAGTAAGTGCCGTCGCCATCGCGTACGAGATCGACGCCGGAGATGTGGGAATAGATGTCGCGGTGCAGGTCCAGGCCCTGCATTGCCAACTGGTACTGCTCGTTGGCCAGGACTTGCTCGGCGGGGATGATCCCGGCCTTGATGATGCGTTGTTCGTGGTACAGGTCGGCGAGGAACATGTTCAGCGCCTTGACCCGCTGGATGCAGCCGCGCTCGACGATCCGCCATTCACTGGCCGGGATGCTGCGGGGGATCGTGTCGAAGGGGATCAGGCGCTCGGTGCCTTGCTCGTCGCCATACAGAGTGAACGTGATGCCGGCCCGGTGAAACAGCAAATCGGCTTCGCGCCGGCGCTGGGCCAGTAATTCAGGGGGCGTCTCGGCCAACCAGCGGGCGAACTCGCGGTAATGGGGGCGCACCTGCCCTGCCCCGTCGTACATCTCATCATAATAAGTGCGGATCATGCCGTACTCCTTGTCACCCGGACGCAAGAACCATCGCAAGGCCCGTGCCAGCGGCATAAACACTTAAGTATCAATCAGTTGGATATAGGCCCAGGCCATACCGCACCGTCCCGGTGCAGCAAATGCCCGCTGTCATGGGCGGCGCCTCATTGCAATGCAGGCCCTGACTATCAACAGCATAGTCAGAGTTGATTTCACTGCCCGGCAAACCCTGGGGATAATCACCCCCATCAGCTGAACAGGACGCGTCCTACAGCTTCATCCATTGCGCACTACCGCTTGTACCGAATCGCTCTCCTCCTTTGCGATCTTCCCTTTGGCCACCCTGCTCGGGTGGCTTTTTTTTGCGCAGGATTTTTCCCGCGCCAGAAACAAAAACGGCCGACCCAAAGGTCAGCCGATACGCTGTGTTGTTGCTCATGTCGCTACATGGGTAACCCACGCACCTCCTGTTTCACGCCCCATCCCTCAATGATCCCGCCCAAGGGCTCGACCACCGCCTCAAAGTCCTGCTCGAAGTCTCCTATGCCGTCGTAGGTGGCGAACATGATTTTGCTCAGTTCCAGGTACCAGGCGCCGTCATCCCGCGCGCTGACCTGGGCATTCAGGGATTCCCCACGAAACCGACCCGCAGCCCGCCGCGCACGTTCCTCATCCGGGAAAATGGCGTAGAACTCGATGGGGTGGAAACGCGAGAAGTCAAAGCCGCCCTCTTTCATGCGGCGCAACACATTGGTGCTGATGTCTTCTTGATAGGCTGTGCTCATGAAACGTCCTCCTCAAACCGATGGATAGACTTTCCGTGCTTCCCAAGGCCCGCGCTGCAAGGGCGCGGGTGTTACGGCAATGACGTCGCCGCCGGGAGACAAGCATGTAGCTGACAAGACCAGACCTTAGCGATTCATTCGCTGATCTCCCTTGCAGAGTAGCGCGAAGCTATCAGCTCCACCAGAGGCTGTTTAAAGACGTACAGGGAATGTTCAGGCGGCGGGAGAAATGTCGAGGATTTGAATACTGTTCTGGTCTTTCAGGCTTTTTACCGTGGGCTCGGCCGTGCGGCCTTCCAGGTCGTTGAGGTCCAGTTCAGCGGCCACTGGGAGCAACTTTGCACGGATCATATGGGCAGCCTCTTCCAGGCTGGGTCTTTCGCCGCAGACGAACTGCTCCACGGACTGCACGCCATGATCATCAACGAAGGTAATTTTCCACGTTTGCATCAGTGCCTCCTCGATAAAACCCATGGGTGGGCTTACCTCTATCTGGACCTTGAGGGCTCGGAATTCGTTCCACTCAAGGCCGGAGGCACCTGATCAGCTGCAGTTACTTCTCAGCGTGTTCTTTCAGGGCTTTCAAGGTGTTGAACGGTGCGTCCACCACGAACTTGTTGGCCAACCACGACGGTACGCTGCCACCTGGCTCGGTGTGCACCTGGTAGGTCACTTCGGTCAGGTTGTCGCCTTTAGGCACCAGTTTCCAGTAGCCGTCGACCTGGGCCACACGCACATAGCCTTTGACTTCGGGCTGGTAGGTCGGCACTTCCAACAGCTTGCGGGTCACCGTGCCGTCGGCGGCCTTGGTGGTGGTGATTTCCAGGATCGAGTCACGATCGGTCACCGGGAACGGTGCCTTGAACTGGGTGTAGGTCCAGCTCTTGTCGCCTTCCTGCTTGAGGAGTTTTTGCGACTTGCATTCGTGGATCCAGGAACAGGCCCCCGCCACGTCTTCCTGCAATGCCTGGATCTTGGCCAGCGGTGCCTTGATGGTGGTCACACCGCGATAAGCCTTGTACTTGGAGCCGGCGATTTCACTCAAGGAGACTTTGATACCGTCTTCATCCTTGGCGGTCTGCCAATCTTCAGCGTGTGCAGCAGCAGCAAACAAAACGCTAAAACCGCACAACACCGCAACTCGTTTCAGTGAACCCATGGTCTTATTCCTTATTGTTGAAGTTCAGTACTTTGAACAGCCCACTAAGCCGCCGTCATCTGTTCCCACCAGCCGATCAACTTGATCGCTTCTTCCTGGCTGTTGCCACAGACCTCGAGATCCGCCTGGAACGAACTGCACACCGCCGGCCGCTCAGGCTGGCCAAACAACTGGCACAGTTGTTCGACCGACAGATGCAGGCAGCGTTCGCCCGCTGGTTTACCGGCAGGCATTCCCGGCAACGGCGAGCTGATGGATGGGGCAATGCAGCAAGCGCCACAGCCTTCACGGCATTTCATGACGAACAGATCCTCGACAACTCAGTGTTGATGGCCACGTAAGACTACGCCCTTAAACAGACGTTTTAAATTGGCTTAACAGGGGTTTTTAACCGAAAACAAAAGTGACTGACCAGTCTGCGACAGAAGGTCAGGGGTACGCGTCACTTTTACTCGTCGGGTTTATTGCTTGAACTGGAAATCCAGCGCCGCGCCTTCCACTTCGCGCCGTTCTTCGTTGCGCAGTTGCAGCTGCATTTCATTGCTGAGCAGGCGCCCGTTGATCTGGAACGCGCTGTTATCGGTGGGCTTTTCGGCAAACATCGGCGGCAACAGCGGCACATTCTTCGGTTGCGGCATGGTGCCGAGGGGCTGCAGATGGCGAACCATGTTCGACGGCAGGCTCAAATCCAGCTCTGCAGGCGGTAACTGAGTCTTGGCGACTTCGTGGGCTGATTTTGATTTGCTGGCGATAGGCGCACGCTTTTTGGTCGGTGCGGCTTTCTTTGCCGGTGCTTTCTTCGCCACCGGCGCCTTCTTGGCCGGGGCGGCTTTTTTCGCCGGCGCCTTTTGCTGGGTGCTGGCAGCAGGCGCTGTTTCACTGGCAGGCGCCGCCAGGACGGCGCCAGCGTTACACAGGCTTAACACGCAAATCAGCAGTGCAGCAGGAAAGGTATAAGTCATATCGCCAGCAGCATTAACGGCAGAAGGCCATATGCTCGCCTGTTGGGGCCAGCATGACAAGCATGCTAAATAGCCAGCTACCCTTTATGTCCCCTTTCCACGCCTCAAAAGCCTGCCGCAGTCTCCTGACATAACTGGCTCGCCAGCATGCCGAGGGTCATCAATGCGCGCTCGGCCTCGCGGTTCCACGGTGTACCACAGTTCAGGCGAATACAGTGGTTGAACTGTTCCGTATTACTGAAGATCAGCCCCGGTGCAATGCTGATGCCCTGCTGCAAGGCGCGCACGTGCAGTTCCTGGGTATTGACCCGCCCGGGCAAACTGACCCACAGGATAAAACCGCCGGTCGGACGGGTCATCTGCGTGCCTTCGGGAAAGTACTGCTGCACCGCCAACTGGAAGGCGCTGAGATTTTTGCGGTATTCCTGGCGGATATAGCGCAAATGCCGGTCATAACCGCCGTTTTCCAGGTAGGCCGCCGTGCCCATCTGGGTCACGCTGCAAGCCGAATGGGTGCTGAACATTTGCAGGCGCTGGATTTCCTGCTGGTACTTGCCGGCGATCATCCAGCCGATGCGGATGCCCGGTGACAAGGTCTTGGAGAAGCTGGAGCAGTAGATGACCCGGTCCAGGCGGTCGTAGGCTTTCAGGGCCTTGGTGCGGCCCAGCTCGAACATCAGCTCGCCATAGATATCATCTTCAACCACCTGGATATCGAAATCCGACGCCAGGCGCAGCAGCTGTTTCTGCCGCTCTTCGGGCATGGTGCCGCCCAACGGGTTGCTCAGGCGTGTGGTCAGCACCAAGGCCTTGATCGACCATTGGTTGGCCGCCAGTTGCAGGGCTTCCAGGCTCATGCCGGTGGCCGGGTCGCTGGGGATTTCGATAACTTTGAGGCCGAGCAGATCCGCCAGTTGCAGCAGGCCGTAATACGTTGGCGATTCGGCGGCGATCAAGTCGCCCGGCCGCGTCAGCACCCGCAACGACATCTGCAACGCGTCCACGCACCCGTGGGTGATCACCACTTCGGACGGGTCGACCACCACGCCGGCATCGCGCATGCGGATTGCCACCTGGCGCCGCAGCGGTTCAAAACCGGGGCTGAACATGTAGCTGAACGCCCGCGGGCTCTGGAAGCGTGTGACCTTGGCCAGTTGCTGGTGCAGCGCCCGTACGGGCAAATAGTCGACACTGGGCACGGCGGCGCCCAGCGGGAACACACCTTCGCGGCGGGATTCCACCAACACCTGCTGAATGATGCTGCTGCGGGTGACCAACCCTGGACGCTCGACCCGGGCGATGTCCGGCGTGGGCGCGGTAAGCGCCGGCGTCTGGTGCACGTAATACCCGGACTGCGGCCGCGCGCGAATCAAGCCCTGGTCTTCCAGGTTCGCGTAGGCCTGCAACACGGTGGCGTGGCTGACGTTGAGCTGGGAGCTCATTTTGCGCACCGAAGGCACGCGCTCGCCCGGTTGATAGACACCGCGGCGAATATCCTCAGCCAGTTGCTGGGCGATACGTTGGTAAAGCAACAGATTGGTCATGACGCAGCACTCGATTTCACGGGTATTTTATTTTTGTGTGAAACATACCGGCACAGTTTAGAAGTGTACGGGGACAGTTGCCACAATAGTCGAGCGCGGGCGGCAGTGATAGAAAAAACTGTAAGGGTGGCGAACTGAATCGCAGGCACAAAAAACCCGGGAGATTCCCGGGTTCCTGTGACACTGGGTGTTCAGCGGGCGGCGCCCAGCTGGCCTTTCTCATCGGAGAACACAATCTCCACCCGGCGGTTCTGTGCCCGGCCACGCTCAGAAGCGTTGGCTTCAACCGGGTACTGATCGCCGTAGCCTTCGACCTGGATGCGTTTTTCATCGATGCCCAGGTCGTTCAGCACATCCGCCACGGCCTGCGCGCGGTCCCGGGACAGTTTGAGGTTTTCCGGCTGGCCACCGGTATTGTCGGTGTAACCCTCGATGCGCACTCTGCGCTTGGGGTTCAATTGCAGGAACTGCACGACTTTCAGCACCGTGCGGTTGGCCGAGTTTTGCAGCTCTGCCTCGCCGGTGTCGAACAGCACGTCACCCAGGGTCATTACCAGGCCACGATCGGTCTGGACGGTGGTCAGGCTGGCGATCTGTGCCTCCAGCCATTTGCCCTGTTGCTGCACGCTGCTCAGCTTGGCTTCCCGCAGGGCCAGTTGCAGGCGCTGGCGTTCCAGCTCCAGCTTGACCCCGCGTTCCTGGTTCAGCGCCTGCTCGGTGTGTTCCCGGGCAATCGCGCTGTAGCGCTGGCTCAGGTAAGCGTAATGGGCCACATCGGCGCCGCTGCCCCAGAAGCTGGAAAAACGCTCGGCACGGGCCAGGGACTCACCGGCGCGGATCACGTCCTTGGGCGCGATACGCAGCACATTCGAATCTTCCTTGACCTTCTGGAAGTCACTGCTCGCCTGTTGCAACGCGACGTTACTATCAGGATGGGTCGCGCAACCGCCGAGCGCGCTGCCCAGCAACAGCACACAGCTCAACCCTCGGATCAACGGGCTCATTGGGCATCTCCCAACTGCAGTTGCTTGCGCAGGCGGGTGATACGGGTGTTGAGCACGTTCAGTTGCTCCTGGCTTTTGCGGGTCAGCACCCGCGCTTCTGCCAGGCGGGCGTCCAGCTCGGCTTCTTCAGCCTGCATGCGGGCGTCCTTGTAGGATTGATCGGCCATGTCGGCCTGGGCCTGGGTGAACTTGTCTTCAGCCAGCTTCAGCTCGGGCGAGTCATCGGCGACGGCGCCCACGGCGTTGGCTTGTTCCAGCGCTTGCTGGGTCAGGCGTATTTGTTCATTCGGCGCAGGATCGGCTGCACATCCCGCCAGAGCTACAACGGCGAGGGCCGCGAAAAGAGGTCGAATAGTCACTGAAAATCCCTACTTTGTTGGGGTGCCGACGGGTTGCTGCAACTGCGCTTTCCAGCGCGCAAGATTGCTCTGCAGCGCGGTTTCCGCCAGACCGGACGCGGGCAATTCTGTCATCTTTTTGGCGAGCTGTCCGCGCAACCACGGATCGTTGCAGGCCGAGTTGTGGGAAATGGCCAGGTACAGGCCCGGCTGGTCGATGGGTATTTCGCGCGCCACCAGGTCGTTACTCATGCCCAGCGTCTGGGCCATGGCCATGCCGGAATAACGTCCGGCGAGCACGTAGTCCACTTCCCCCAGCAGCAGTTTCTGGAACGCCGGGGTCAGGCTGGGCAGGCGTTGCAGGGTCAGTTGCTCACCGGCGAAGGTTTCGAAGTCGCGGCTCAGGCGCGCCCGCTCCGACACCGCGCCCTTGTGACCCTGCAGGTCGCTCGCCTGGTGGTAGGCCAGGGCCGAATCCTTGCGGGTCCAGACCAGGTAATCGGTTTGCACCAGCGCCGGGTGGATGTAGTCGAGGGCGCCCAGGGCGTCGAGGGTCAATGGCGCGTCGGCGAGGATATCCATGCGCCCGCTGCGCACCTCTTCCAGTGCCAGGGAGCGCTTGCCGCCGTACAGCAGGTCGATTTTCACCCCGAGGTCCTTGGCCACTTGCTGCAACATGTCGGCGGTGGCGCCGATCAGGTGCGTGGGGTCCTGGGGATCACGCCACAGGTAGGGCGGTGCGTCCGGGCTGCCGGTGATCACCAGGCGATCACACTTGCCGGCCGCCAGCGACACGGTCGGCAGCAGTGACAGGGCCAGCAGTACAGTCCAGGGGCGCAACTCCATGGCTTGGTTCTCCCATTCAAAAATTGCCGGGCAAAAAAAACCCGGTCAAAAGACCGGGCTCTTTATAAGTGAAGCGGCTGGATTAGACCAGCTTCTCCAACTCGGGTACGGCTTCGAACAAGTCCGCCACCAGGCCGTAATCAGCCACCTGGAAGATCGGTGCTTCTTCGTCCTTGTTGATCGCAACGATCACTTTGGAGTCTTTCATACCGGCCAAGTGCTGGATCGCGCCGGAGATACCGACCGCGATGTACAGCTGTGGCGCAACGATCTTGCCGGTCTGGCCGACCTGCATGTCGTTCGGTACAAAACCTGCGTCGACGGCAGCGCGGGAAGCGCCGACCGCAGCGCCCAGCTTGTCGGCCAGGGCGTACAGGTGCTTGAAGTTGTCGCCGTTCTGCATGCCACGGCCGCCGGAAACGACGATCTTGGCAGCGGTCAGTTCCGGACGATCGGACTTGGCCAGTTCTTCGCCAACAAAGCTGGAAGTGCCAGCGTCGTGAGCAGCCGCAACCGCCTCAACCGAAGCCGAACCACCTTCAGCAGCCACCGGGTCGAAACCGGTGGCACGCACGGTGATGACTTTTACCGAGGCAGTGGACTGCACGGTAGCGATGGCGTTACCGGCGTAGATCGGACGCTTGAAGGTGTCGGCGCTTTCTACCGAAACGATCTCGGAGATCTGGTCAACGTCCAGCTGCGCAGCAACGCGCGGCAGGATGTTTTTGCCGTTGGAAGTGGCGGCAGCCAGGATGTGGCTGTAGCCAGCGCCCAGCTCTGCCACCAGCGGGGCAACGTTTTCCGGCAACTGGTGAGCGTAGGCCGCGTTGTCGGCGACCAGGACTTTGCTCACGCCAGCGATTTTTGCAGCGGCTTCAGCCACGGCGCCAACGTTTTGGCCGGCGACCAGGACGTGGACATCACCACCGATTTTGGCGGCAGCGGCCACGGTGTTCAGGGTGGCCGGGGCCACAACCTTGTTGTCGTGTTCTGCGATTACCAAGATAGTCATGATTAGATTACCTTCGCTTCGTTTTTCAGTTTCTCGACCAGTTCAGCCACCGACTTGACCTTGATGCCCGCGCTGCGTGCAGCCGGCGCTTCGACTTTTACGGTCTTGTTGGTGGAGGCGGTGGAAACGCCCAAAGCATCCGGAGTCAGCACTTCGAGAGGCTTCTTCTTGGCTTTCATGATGTTTGGCAGGGACGCGTAGCGCGGCTCGTTCAAACGCAGGTCGGTGGTGACGATGGCTGGCAGTTTCAGGGAAACTGTTTGCGCGCCGCCGTCGATTTCGCGGGTCACGGCAACCTTGTCGCCGCTCACTTCGACTTTCGAAGCGAAGGTGCCCTGGCCGTAACCGGTCAGTGCAGCCAGCATCTGGCCTGTCTGGTTGTTGTCGCTGTCGATGGCTTGTTTGCCGAGGATCACCAGCGATGGCTGTTCCTTGTCGACAACAGCTTTCAACAACTTGGCAACGGCCAGGGAAGTCAGCTCTTCAGCGGATTCGACGAGGATGGCGCGATCGGCACCCAGCGCCAGGGCGGTACGCAACTGCTCTTGAGCAGTGGTCGGACCGATGGAAACGACGACGATTTCAGTCGCAACGCCTTTCTCTTTCAGGCGTACGGCTTCTTCCACGGCGATTTCGCAGAACGGGTTCATCGACATCTTGACGTTAGCGAGGTCGACGCCGGAATTGTCCGCCTTGACGCGAACTTTCACGTTGTAATCGACAACGCGTTTGACAGCTACAAGAACCTTCATGGATTCCTCGTTACTCTCCGGTGAAAAGAAAGTCGCCTAGGCGAACCTGGCGGTTGATGCTCATCGGCACACAAGGGCACCTCCAAAAACGTCACGGACTCACACAACAATGGGATAGCGATGACCGTTCGTCAGTGGTGACCAAGAAGTCATTCTTTATCGCAGCGTGTAAACTGCGCGCCATCGTTTGGGCGCGCGTCACCTGTCTTGCTTTTGGACGTGCTCTTGAAACCTGCTGTCTGCCTACGGTAAGCGCAAAACCGACCGTATATTGACCGGAACACCTATTCTGGTCAATACGGCAAAATAGCCAGTCATAAGCCGCGCCTCTTTGATTTACCTAGCCTGCGGGCAATTCAAACAAACGTTTGTATTGGACGCTGAGAGTGGTGTAGATATAATGCGCCACCTAGAGAGAAAGGTGGGTCGTCCCCTGCCCCTTGCATGAGATTTCTGCAGGCATTGTGGGACGAATTACCGAACCTCCACCCATTAGAAAAAAAGCCGTTGAGCCTTGAGTAGGAGATAGCCTGTGGAACGCGAATACATGGAATTCGACGTGGTCATCGTCGGCGCTGGCCCGGCAGGCCTGTCTGCCGCCTGCCGATTGAAGCAGAAGGCCGCCGAAGCCGGTAAGGAAATCAGCGTCTGCGTGGTCGAAAAAGGCTCCGAAGTCGGCGCTCACATCCTGTCCGGTGCGGTGTTTGAACCCCGTGCCCTGAACGAATTGTTCCCGGACTGGAAAGAACTCGGCGCCCCGCTCAACACACCTGTTGTGCGTGATGACATTTATGTACTGCGCTCCAGCGAAGCTTCCACCAAGGTGCCTGATTTCTTTGTGCCCAAGACCATGCACAACGAAGGCAACTACATTATCTCCCTGGGCAATCTGTGCCGCTGGCTCGCCCAGCAGGCCGAGAACCTGGGCGTGGAAGTCTACCCGGGCTTCGCCGCCCAGGAGGCGCTGTTCGACGAGAACGGCGTGGTGCGCGGGATCATCACCGGCGACCTCGGTGTCGACCGTGAAGGCAACCCGAAAGAAGGCGTCTACACCCCAGGCATGGAGCTGCGTGGTAAGTACACGCTGTTCGCCGAAGGTTGCCGCGGGCACATCGGCAAGCAACTGATCCAGCGTTTCAACCTGGACAGCGACGCCGACGCCCAGCACTACGGCATCGGCCTGAAAGAAATCTGGGAAATCGACCCGGCCAAGCATCAGCCAGGCCTGGTGGTACACACCGCCGGCTGGCCGCTGGACATCATGAGTGCCGAAAACACCGGTGGCTCGTTCCTCTATCACCTGGAAAACAACCAGGTGGTCGTCGGCCTGATCGTCGACCTGTCCTACAGCAACACCTTCCTGTCGCCGTTCGACGAGTTCCAGCGCCTCAAGCATCACCCGGTGCTGGCCCAGTACCTGGAAGGCGGCAAGCGCATCAGCTACGGCGCCCGCGCTATCTGCAAAGGCGGCCTGAACTCGCTGCCGAAAATGGTCTTCAAGGGCGGCGCGCTGATCGGTTGCGACCTCGGCACCCTGAACTTCGCCAAGATCAAGGGCAGCCACACCGCCATGAAGTCCGGCATGCTCGCCGCTGACGCCGTGGCCGACCGCCTGTTCGCCGAATCCGAAGGCGGCGATGAACTGACCGCGTACGTCGACAGCTTCAAGAACAGCTGGCTCTACGAAGAACTGTTCGCCAGCCGTAACTTCGGCCCGGCGATGCACAAGTTCGGCCCGATCATCGGTGCCGGCTTCAACTGGTTCGACCAGAACATCCTCGGCGGCAAAATGCCGTTCACCCTGCACGACACCAAGCCTGACTACGCCTGCCTGAAGCTGGCCAAAGACAGCAAGAAAATCGACTACCCGAAACCCGACGGCAAGCTGAGCTTCGACAAGCTGAGCTCGGTGTTCATCTCCGGCACCAACCACGAAGAAGAACAGCCGTGCCACCTGAAGCTGAAAGACCCGAGCATCCCGATCGGCACAAACTTGCCGCTCTACGATGAACCGGCGCAGCGCTACTGCCCGGCCGGCGTGTATGAAGTGATCACCAAGGAAGACGGCGAGAAGCGCTTCCAGATCAACGCCCAGAACTGCGTGCACTGCAAGACCTGTGACATCAAGGACCCTTCGCAGAACATCACCTGGGTGACACCGGAAGGCGCGGGCGGGCCGACTTACCCGAACATGTAAGTCACTGGCTTGAACAAAAGGCTCCCGAATGGGGGCCTTTTTTGTAGCCAGGAAAAGACCCATCGACTCGGTCAAATGTGGGAGCTGGCTTGCCTGCGATAGCGGTGGGTCAGCAATACATCTGTGGCTGACACACCACTATCGCAGGCAAGCCAGCTCCCACATTTTTAACCGAGTTGCGCCTGGGAGAGTTAGGCCGCCCGCTCCTCGCCGGGGCTGCGCTCGAAGTAGCGCTTGTATTCCCGGCTGAACTGCGACGTACTCTGATACCCCACGCTATGCGCCGCCTGTGCCACGCCCATGCCTTCCACCAACAGCAACTGCTGCGCCTTGAGCAACCGCAGGCGCTTGAGGTACTGCACCGGCGACAACAGCGTGCAACGCTTGAAGTGCTCATGAAAAGTCGACGCACTCATGTGCGCATAACCCGCCAGCGTCTCGATATTCAGCGGCTCGGCGTAATGCGCATGCAGGTGGTTCAACGAGGTCGCCACCCGGGAAAACTGCCCCTGCTGCTCCACCAGCGCCCGCAGCACATCGGCCTGTGGCCCGCGCAACGCCGTGAACAATAATTCCCGCACCCGCGCCGGGCCCATGATCCGGCTCTCCAGCGGATCGTGCAGGCACTGCAGCAGCCGTTCGACACAGCCACGCATGGCGTCATCCAGCACCACCGAGCTCATGGACTCCAACGTCTGCGCCGCCGGCGGTGGCCCGCTCTGGATGCCCATCGCCATCACCAACTCACCCAGCACCACCCGGTCAATGCCGACCGTCACGCCTAAAAGCGGCGCATTGGGCATGGCAAAGGTCTCGCATTCGAACGGCACCGGCATTGCCTGAATCAGGTAATGCCCGGCGCCATATTCCAGGGTACGCGGGCCCAGGTAGGCGACCTTGCTGCCCTGGGCGACGATCATCAGGCTCGGCTCGTAAATCTGCGGGCCCCGCGCCACGTCGCAACTGGCGCGCAATACCTGCACGCCGGCCAGGTTCGTGGGCGAGAAACCATCGCGGGGCGTCAACGGTTCGATCAGGGCAACCAACGCGGCATTGGCGTCGACATGGCGGGTCAACAACATGGCAAAAACTTCGCGAAAAAGGGGATGTGACCATCATCGCAGGTCTGGCGCCACAGTGATCCAATCCAGGGGCACTCCCGGACGAATAGGCATGAGACTCGGAGCAATCGCCATGGCCGCCCCCAGGCACGGCGCGGAGAATGCGCCACCTCACCTGTCACTGCTCCTGCGAGGTTTCTCCATGTACACCGCTATCGGTTACGCCGCTCAATCGGCCACCACTCCCCTCGCCCCCATGTCCTTCGAACGCCGCAGCCCGCGCGCCGATGACGTGGCGATCGAAATCCTCTACTGCGGCGTCTGCCACTCCGACATCCACCAGGCCCGCAACGAATGGGGCATCGCCGTGTACCCGCTGATGCCGGGCCACGAGATCGTCGGCAAAGTCACTGCCGTCGGCGCCAATGTCACCGCGCATAAAATCGGCGACCTGGTCGGCGTTGGCTGCATGGTCGACTCGTGCCGTCATTGCGACGCCTGC
Source organism: Pseudomonas sp. PAMC 25886 (assembly GCF_000242655.1). Classification (NCBI taxonomy): domain Bacteria; kingdom Pseudomonadati; phylum Pseudomonadota; class Gammaproteobacteria; order Pseudomonadales; family Pseudomonadaceae; genus Pseudomonas; species Pseudomonas sp. PAMC 25886. The sequence goes on along the minus strand of NZ_AHHC01000007.1, from coordinate 116,827 downwards.
CACGCGGACCTCGAGCAATACTGCCTCGAAGGCCCGACCATGACCTACGCCACCCCGGACCGGATCGACGGTAGCAACACCATGGGCGGCTACTCCGACAGCATCGTGGTCAGCGAGCACTTCGTGGTGAAGATCCCGGCCACGCTCGACCTGGCCAGCGCCGCGCCGATCCTCTGTGCCGGCATCACCACCTACTCGCCGCTCAAGCACTACGGCGTGAAGGCTGGCGACAAGGTTGGGGTGCTGGGCATGGGCGGCTTGGGCCACATGGGCATCAAGTTTGCCAAGGCCATGGGCGCGGAAGTGACGCTGTTCACCCGCTCCGCCAGCAAGGCTGAAGAAGGCCGTCGCCAGGGCGCCGATCACGTGATCGTGTCCACCGATGCTGAACAGATGAAAGCCGCTGCCGGCCACTTCGATTTCCTGCTGGACACCATTCCGGTGCAGCACGATTTGAACCCCTACCTCGACGTGCTGCGCTTTGATGGCGTGCACATCCTCGTGGGCTTGATCGAGCCGGTCGACCCGCCCGTGAATGCCGCCAAGCTGGTGCTGGGCCGCAAGGTGCTGGCCGGTTCGCTGATCGGTGGCATTGCCGAAACCCAGGAAGTCCTGGATTTCTGCGCCGAGCACGGCATCACCTGCGACATCGAAATGCTCGACATCCGCCAGATCAACGAAGCCTACACCCGCATGATTGCCGGTGACGTGAAGTACCGCTTCGTGATCGACATGGCAACCCTGAAGGCCTGATCAGGCCTTCGCGCCCAACTCCGCTGACAGCCGTGCTGCGACCTGTTTGATCACAGGGATCAGCTCGGCCATTTTTTCCAGCGGCATGTAGGGCACGGTACTGGCGATGCTGATGCCGGCGACGATTCGCCGGCTGGCATCGCGCACCGGTGCCGCGACACAACGGATCGACGGTTCGTTGTCTTCCAGATCGAACGCATAACCGCCCGCCACATACTCCTGCATGCGCTGTTCAAACTGCGCCCAGGACTGCTCGGGGTGCTGCGGCCACTGCAGGTTTTTCCCGCCCGCAGGCAGGCTGACCTCATACAGGCGCTGCCACTCTTGCACGCTGTCATCCAGCAGCAACGCCTTGCCGATCCCGGTGCGCGCCAACGGCATGCGATGGCCCACACGCGAGCGCATTTCCGGGCCGTTGCGACCAGGATTTTTGTGCAGGTACAGCACGTCGTCGTATTCGCGAATGGCCAGGTGGATGGTGTCGCCGGTCAACGCCGACAACTCATCCAGATACGGCACCGCCAGGCTCACCAGCGGCAATTCTTCCCGTGCCTGGAAACCCAGCTCGATCAGTTTGGGGCCCAGCAGGTAGCCGACTTGCGGCACCACGCGCAGGTAGCGCTCTTCCACCAGGCAACTGGCCAGGCGGTGGGTGGTGCTGCGGGTGGTGCCGATGCGCCTGGCGATTTCCTTGAGATCCCGCGCGCCGGCTGCCACGGCCTGCACCACGCCCAGGCCACGCAGCAGGGTCTGGGTGCCGGTGGGCGCGGCTTCTTTGACGGGAGTGTGGGCGTTTTCCTGCATATCGGGCCTATTGGGAAGTACGAAAACGGCGCCATTATGGGCGGTCACGGTAACTGTGGCGAGTGGACTTCTGTGGTGAGGGGGCTTCTGTGGTGAGGGGGCTTGCCCCCCGTTGGGCTGCGTAGCAGCCCCAAGAGAGTCACCCCATTTTTCCAGACAGATCAGAGTTGCATGGCTTTGGGGCCGCTTCGCAGCCCAACGGGGGACAAGCCCCCTCGCCACAAAAAGCCCGCTCACCACAAAGTACCCGCTGCCCCTTAACGCTGTTTCATGCGGTCGATAATGACCGCCAACAACAGGATCGACCCACGAATCACGTACTGGTAGAAGGTGTCGATGTTCTTCAGGTTCATCGCGTTCTCGATGATCGCCAGAATCAGCACCCCGGCAATCACATGCCGGATCATCCCGATCCCGCCGCTCAACGACACCCCGCCCAGCACGCACGCCGAGATCACCGTCAGCTCGAACCCCTGGCCAATCATCGGTTGCCCCGAGGTCATGCGCGACGCCAGGATCACCCCGGCCAACGCCCCGATCACCCCGTGCACGGCAAAGATGATGATCTTGGTCCGGTCAACATTCACCCCGGCCAACAGCGCCGCTTCCTGGTTGCCCCCGATGGCCATGGTGTTGCGCCCGTAGGTGGTGTAGTTCAGCAGCCAGCCAAAAAACACAAAGCACAGCACGGTGATCACGATCGGCACCGGCACGCCAAACAGCTGGCCGTTGCCGAAGACGAAGAAACCTTCGTCCATCACGCCCACCGCCTTGCCGTTGGAAAAGATATACGCCAGCCCGCGCACGATCTGCATCGTCGCCAGCGTCGCAATCAACGCGTTGATCCGCAGCTTGGCGATCACGATGCCGTTGATCAGCCCCACCACCAGGCCCATGGCCAACGCCGCCGACACGCCGAAGAACACGCTGTCGGTGTCGCGAATCACGATCCCCGCCACCACGCCCGAACAGGCGATCACCGAGCCCACCGACAAGTCGAAGTGCCCCGACGCCAGGCAGAACAGCATGGTGCAGGCTGCAATCCCGACCGTTGAAATCGCCAGCCCGAGGCCGCGCATGTTCAGCGGTGAAAGGAAGTTGTCGATGAAAATGGCACTGAGCACAAAGATGCTCAAGGCCGCCAGCAGCATGACCCAATCATCGAGAAACTTGCGCTGGTTGAAACCCGGCCAGAAGCTTCTCGCGGTTTTTACCTGTGACATACCCTACCCCTCGTATTCTTCAATCCCGCGTACGCGGAAGAGCCAGTTGCAGCAGCCGTGCTTCGTCCGCTTGATCGCGGGTCAATTCGCCGGTCAGGGCGCCTTCGCTCATCACCAGGATGCGGTCGGAGATGCCCATCACTTCCATCAGGTCGCTGGACACCACGATCACCGCAATGCCGCTGGCCGCCAGGTTGTGGATGATCTGGTAGATCTCCGACTTGGCACCGATATCGATGCCGCGGGTCGGCTCGTCCAGCAGCAAGACTTTCATCGGCATCGACAACCAACGACCCAGGATCGCCTTCTGCTGATTGCCGCCCGACAGGAACAGAATCGGTTGGTCGGCCGACGGTGTGCGCACGTTCAGCGCGCTGATTTGCCGCTGGGCGTTGGTGCGTTCCCAGCCGCCCTGGATCAGCCAACCGAAGCGCGCATGGTCACGGCGCGCACTGATGTTGATGTTCTCCGCGACACTGGCGCGGGGCACGATGCCTTCCTTCTTGCGGTCCTCGGGGCACAGCAGCACACCGGCCGCAATCGCATCCCGCGGGGTCTTGAACGTCTGCGCCTCACCGTGCAACACCAGCGCACCCTGGGTGCTGCGCGACAGCCCGGCCAGCAGGCGCAACAGCTCCGTGCGCCCTGCCCCGACCAAACCGAACAGCCCGAGAATCTCGCCTTTGTTCACCTGCAAACTCACCGGTTCCTGCAACCCCGGCCCAAGCAAACCTTCTACCCGCAACGCTTCACCGGAGTGTTCGCGCGGCCGGTAGTTATAGATGTCCTGGATGTCGCGCCCGACCATGCAGTTAACCAACTGGTCGACGTTCAACTGCGCCATGTCTTCAAACGTGCGCACGAAACGCCCGTCCTTGAACACCGTCACCGCATCGCAAATCCGGAACACTTCTTCCATGCGGTGCGACACGTAGAGGATCACCCGGCCTTCATCCCGCAGCCGGGCGATGATCACCATCAGCCGCTCGATCTCACGGGCCGAGAGGCTGCTGGTGGGTTCGTCGAAGGCAATCACATGGGCGTTGCGCGACATGGCCTTGGCGATTTCCACCAGTTGCCGCTGGCCGAGGGACAGGCTGCCCAGGCGCATGTTCGGATCGATTTCATCCGCCAGGCCCTTGAGCAGTTCCCGCGCCTTGCGCACCATCGCGCCGCGATTGACCACGCCGAAGCGCGACGGCATATGGCCCAGCAGCAGGTTCTCGGCGACGGTCATTTCCGGCACCAGTTGCAGCTCCTGGTGAATCACCGCGATGCCGCTGGCGATGCTGTCGGCCGCCGACTTGAAACTGACGCTGCGTTCGCCCAACTGCAGACTGCCGCTGTTGGGCGGATAAAAACCGCCGAGGATTTTCAGCAAGGTCGACTTGCCCGCGCCGTTCTCGCCCATCAGCGCATGCACCGAATGGGGCCGCGCTTCAAAGCTGATCTGCGCCAGGGCTTTCACCCCGGGAAACTCCTTGCCGATGCCGTTGAAACGCAGGCTCTCTGCGGCGGCGCTGTTCATTTCCACAGACCGATCTTGCTCAACTCTTCCTTGAAGTTGGCGCGGGTGATCAGGGTCACGTTATCCAGCGCGGTGAACTTGGCTGGCTCCGTGCCTTTGGTGACCCACTCGAACATCGAGGTAGCGGTTTTATAACCGGAGGCATCCGGGCTGAGCAGCATCGAGCCGTAGAAACCGGTGTCGGATTTTTTCAGCTCTTCGATAGCGTCGGTGCCGTTGATGCCCACGCCGATCACATTCGACGCCTTGAAGCCGGCACTTTCGGTGGCGCGCACGCCGCCCAGTACGGTGCTGTCGTTCATGCCGCCGATCAGCAGGTTTTTCGCGCCGCTGGGCAGTTTCACCAGGGCCGAGTTGGTGGAGTCCATGGCGCCCGGCACGTCGAGGGTTTTCTGCGCGGTGAACAGGATATGGTCGACCGGCAGGCCGGCGGCCTTGAGGCCCTCTACCGAACCGTCGGTGCGTTTCTTGCCGGTTTCCAGCTCGTCGAAGGTGTTGATGACGGCGTAGGTGTCCTTCCAGTCCCACTTGCGATTTTTAGCCTCGGTGGCCATGGCTTCGCCTTGTTTCTGGCCGATCTTGTAGGCGTCCAGGCCGACATAAGGCACGTCTTCCATGGGCTTGCCCTTGGCGTCGACGAAGCGGTCGTCCACCGCCAGCACTTTCAGATTATTGAGCTTGGCCTTGGCCATGATTGCAGGGCCGAGGGACACGTCCGGCGGGCAGATCACGAAGCCCTTGGCGCCGTTGGCGGCCAGGGTGTCGATGGCAGAAAGGGTTTTCTCACCGTCAGGCACGGCGATCTTGATCACGGTGAAACCATGATCCTTGCCGGCTTTTTCGGCGAACGCCCATTCGGTCTGGAACCAGGGCTCTTCAGCTTGCTTGACCAGGAAGCCGATCTTTACTTCTTCAGCGAATGCGAGGGTGCTGAGACTGCTGAGAGCAACGGCGACCGCAAGGGTGCGCACTGTCTTCTTGAACATAAACCACCTCTTGTTGTTATTGGAGAGTTGTTCGGCTTAATCGTGGTACATCACCGACCGCCCGCCATCGATCATCAGGCAGGTGGCATTGATAAAGGGCGCCTCATCGGTCGCCAGAAACAGTGCGGTCATCGCCACTTCAATCGGCTGGCCGATGCGCTTGGGCGGGTGCAGGTCGAAGGCGCGCTGACGCTCGGCGTGGGGGTCGGCAAAGCCGTTCCAGTAATCGACGTTGAGTTGGGTTTCGATATAGCCCGGCGCAATGGCATTCACGCGGATGCCCTTGGGCGCGTATTCAATGCCCAGGGCACGGGTCAGCCCGAGTAGCCCGTGCTTGGCCACCGGATACGGAAAGCAACCGGGAATGATGTGGCTGGAGTGGGTAGAGGCGATGTTGATGATGTTGCCGATGCCCTGCTCGATCATGTGCGGCAACACAGTGCGGCAGCCGTACCAGGCGCCGTCGAGGTCGATGGCGAAGCAGCGGCGCCAGTCTTCGTCGGTCATTTCCAGTGGGTCACGGAATACGTTGACGCCGGCGCAGTTGACCAGCACGTCCACGCGACCAAAGCGTTCGATGGCCACGTCCACCAGGGCGCGCCATTGGTCCTTGGAGGTGATATCGACGGGTTGCGCGTAGATCTCGGCGCCGCGTTCGCGCCAGTGGGCGGCGACTTGCTCGACCTTCTCGCCCTGGATATCACCGATTACCAGCCGCGCCTGCTGGGCCTGGAAGCAAGCCACGATGGCCTCGCCAATGCCCTGGGCAGCGCCGGTGATGACCACGACTTTGTGCTTCAGTCGCTCGCCGTAAGTCGGCTCGGGCACCGGAGGTAACGACAACGGTTGTGCCTGCATCGCTTCACCTGTTTTGTTTTTGGTAGTGAGTGCTGATGCGCAAGACTATAAACCCAGAAACCGGAACATCTCAATATATAAATTATCATCCCATATAGTGAGCAAAACCATAAAAAAACCGGCTGTGATCGCCGGTCCTTTATGCGCGTTTAACCCTGGGCAAAATCCCTCAGGGCGTCGCCTTCCATGCGGTAGCGCACCCATTCTTCCTGGGGCTGGGCGCCGATGGATTTATAGAACGCGATGGCCGGTTCGTTCCAGTCCAGCACGCTCCACTCGAAACGCCCGCAACCGTTGTCACAGGCGATTTTCGCCAGGTGGCGCAGCAGTTTCTTGCCCGCCCCGCCGCCGCGCTGCTCCGGGTTGATGTACAGGTCTTCAAGGTACAGGCAGTTGCTGCCGAGCCAGGTGGAATAGCTGAAGAAGAACACCGCAAAACCGATCGGCAACCCGTCCCGCAGGCAGATCAGGCCGTGGGCCGTGGCGCCTTCGCTGAACAGGCTGCGCTCGATGTCCACCACGCTGGCGATCACCTCGTGGCGAGCTTTTTCGTAGTCGGCAAGCTCGGTGATAAAGGCCAGGATTTGCGCAGCATCGCTGGGCACGGCGGGGCGAATCTCGATGGTCATGGACTGGCCTTGTCAGGAAAAGAAAGCACACATACTAAGGCGGTTTAATGACCGATTGCAGTGCAATTTCATTCGCGGCTAACCTGCAGGCTATCGACCGTTGAGAATCCCCATGCCCTTCACGCCACTGACCGACCTTGCCGCGACTTTATTGCCCTGTGCCCTTGAGCCTTCGGAAGATGGCGCCCACGACCTGTCCCACTTGCAACGCGTGTGGCACAACGTGCGGTCGATCCAGGCCGAGGAAGGCGGCGAACTTGAAGTGCTGCTGGCGGCGGTGCTGCTGCATGACTGCGTGGCGGTGGAGAAGAATTCGCCGTTGCGGTCCAAGGCATCGAAACTGGCGGCGGACAAGGCCGGGGAGATTTTGCAGGGATTGAAGTGGCGGCCCGAGACGATTGCAGCGGTGACCCACGCCATCGAGACTCACAGCTTTTCGGCGGGCCTGACGCCGCTGACGCTTGAGGCGAAGATTGTGCAGGACGCTGACCGTTTGGATTCCCTCGGCATGATCGGCGTGGCCCGCACGTTTTATATCGCCGGGCGCATGGGCAGCGGGCTGTATGACCCGGCAGACCCAACGGCACGGCACCGCGAGTACGACGACAAGCGCTTTTGCCTCGACCATTTCCAGACCAAGCTTCTGCACCTGGCGGACGGGTTTCAGACCCCAACCGGGCAACGCCTGGCGCGGGCTCGGCATGAGCGTCTGAAGGGATTCATGGACCTGTTTATCGAAGAAATCGGCACACCCTAAAAGCGCCGTTACTCCGCTGCGGGCTAACGCAAAAACCGCTAACCACAGAACAAACCCGCAAGCGGTGCATGGTAAAAAGTTGGGCATAAATCCAACAAACTCCAGGCACCTTCATGCACTCCTCACCTGCGGTCGGCGGAAAACTGTTCGGCCTTTTCTGCCTCGCCAGCTACTTGCTTTCCCTGTCCTACGGCTCGACGTTTTTGTTGTCGCTGCTGATCCATTCCCGCGGCGGCAACGAACACGACGCCGGCAGCGTGATCTCCATGGCGATGCTCAGCACCTTTGTGGCGGTGTTGGTTTCCGGGCATCTGGCTGACCTGTTGGGGGCGGCCAGGTCGATCGCCCTGCTCGGTGTGCTGCTGGTGGTGGCGTGCCTGGGCTTTGCGCTGGCGCCGGGGTTTGGCGAAGGGCTGATGTTCTTTGGCTTGTCGCTGGGGTTGGGCTGGGGCGTGTTCTACACACTCGGGCCGATCATCGTGGCGATGCTGGTGGAGCCGGCGCAGCGTGCCAAATATTTCGCCCTGCTCTCGGGCAGCATGATGACCGGGATCGGCTCCGGGCCGCTGCTGGGTCGGGCGGCCAGTGCCCTGGATTTTTCCCTGACGGCAGCGTTCCACATCGCAGCACTGGCGAGCCTGATCGGTGTGGTGATTTTCTGGCGGCTGGGTGCCGCACTCAGTCAGCACACCGCGCCGGTGTCGAAGATTTCCTGGTCGGCCACGCGCAAGGTGCTGTCGTCGAGGGCGGTGTTCGCGATCATCATGGTGGGCCTCGGCGGGTGCGTGTTTGGCGGGCTGTCGAGTTTCCAGACGAGCTACGCGGCGGTGCACGGGCTGGACTATTCGCTGTTCTTTCTGGGCTTTATGAGCGCGGCGATTACCAGCCGCCTGTTGATCGCCAGCTTCGTGGTCAAGCGTGACCCGTATTGGGCGGCCTGTGTGTTGTCCGGGTTGATGCTGGTGTCGATTTTCCTGTTCGGGTTCAAGGTCAGTAGCAGCTTCAGCTACCTGCTGGCGGCGGTCACCCTGGGCGTGGGTTATGGCCTCACATATTCGGTGATCAATGGCCTGGCCGCCAACGAAGCACCGGCGGGCACCACGTCCCAGGCGTTGCTGCTGTTCAGCCTGGCGTACTTTATCGGGGTGTTCGGCTTCCCGCTGCTGGCGGGCAAGGTCATCGTCGAGTACGGCATGCCGACCCTGTTGATGAGCGTGCTGGCCGTGGCGTTGCTCAACTGGCTGATCACGGTGGCGCGATTGATCTGGCGGCGAATCGCGTCACACAAAATCTTACAAGCGACGTAACACCGTTCGTCGGTATCGAGGCACGAATCGCAAACAGGGGCGGACCAATATCAGGTAAGGACATTAATCATATGGAGACACCATCATGACGACTTCCAAATTTGCCGCCCTCGCCCTCACCGGTTTGCTGTCTGCCGTTTCGCTGAGCAGCTTTGCCGCCACCACAGGCTCCAGCACCGGCCCCACCGACCCTGTCGGCAGCCCGCCCAACCCGGCGACCCAGGAGTCGAAAGACTCGATGGGCACCGGCATGGACACCAACGGCGGCGCCATCATCGACAACAGCAAAGACCCGCGCACCCAGGGCGACGATACCAACCGCAACAGCGGTGCGGTGCCAAACGGCAAAATGGGCCCGGGTGCCACTTCGCCCTCGATCAACAAGGGTGACGACTCCAACATCCCCGGCGCGCCAAAACAGCCAGCGCCTTAACGCGCGGCACAGACGAACACCCAACCATTTCCCAGTGAAGAGGTATGCATGAACGTCGATCACAACCTTGAAAAAGAAGTCCTGACCCGCCTGCTCCATGCCCACCCGAGTGGGCTGGGCAAGGAAGTGCTGGACAACTACCGGGGTGAAAAAGTGGTGGCCAGCGCCCTGGCCACCTTGCAGGACCGCGGCTGGATCAAGGAAGGCCATGTGACCTGCAACGAAGCCGGTGAACACGCGCTGAACCTGCCGATCAAGCTCACCGCGTCCGGCGTGGAAGCGGCTCGCAAGCTGGAAAGCGAAGCGGGCCAATAGCGGTGTCAGCGGTGAGCGGCGACCAATAGCATCATCGGCCGTTCCAGCTCTTCGGCCAGTGCCGGGCGGGCCTTCAGGTCCGCCTCGCTCGGGCCCCACTCGTTCACATGGCTCAAGGTAAAACCCGCCTCGATCAACAGCGTCAGCAACGTGCCCAACGTGCGGTGCTGCTTGATCACGCCCTCCGCCAACCAGTTGGTGACCCGCGGCCCTTCCAGTTGATAGCTGTCCACCGGCCAGCTTTTGCGCCCTTGCTCATCAATCAGCCAGCCCGGTTGCCGGGGCGCCATGAAGATCGGGTGCTCGATGGAAAACACTAACCGCCCGCCCGGCACCAACGCCTGATGGATGCGCGCGAACAGGCCTTTCAGATCGACGATGTAATGGAAAGCCAGCGAGCTGTAGGCCAGGTCGAAGGTAGCGGCAGGAAGGTCGAGGTGTTCAAGGTCGGCGATGGCGTAGGTGATGGCCGACGAGGACGTCATCTCCTCCGCCCGCGTCAGCATCTTGTGCGAGACATCCAGCCCCAGCACCTGCTCGGCGCCCTGCTCCTGCGCCCAGCGGCTGAACCAGCCGTAGCCGCAACCCAGGTCCACCACTTTCAACCCCGACATGAGCGGCAGCATCGCCTGCAACGCGGGCCACTCCGGGGCGCCGGCGAGACCTTCCACCGAGCGGCCCATTTTGCTGTAGCCCTCGAAGAAAACGTCGGTGTCGTAGATGTTCTGGGTCATGACGCTGCTCCGTGCTGAATGGCGACCATTCTGCCGAATCAGCCCGCGCTCAACAACGCATCCACTTCTGCCGTACCCGGTGAGGTCGCCGGGCCCCAGCGCGTGACGGCGAGTGCCGCCGCCGCATTCGCGCGACGCGCGGCCACCGCCGGCGCCAGGCCATTCGCCAAGCCTGCGACAAACACCCCGGCGTGGGCGTCGCCGGCGCCGTTGCTGTCCACCGCCTTGACCTTGAACCCCGGCACATGCTCGGCCTCGCCGTTACGGCTGACCCAGCAGCCATTCGGCCCGTCGCGTACCACCAGCAAGGTGTTGGCGGGCAGGTGCTCGTTGAGCTTGAGCAATGCGCCTGCAAGATCGCTGGCGCCGGTGAATGCCAGGGCTTCCGGGCCATTGCTGGTCCAGATGTCGATGCGCGGCAACAAAGCGACCATCAAAGCCGAGTCCGGCGCCTTGACCAGCGGGCCCGGGTCGAACACCACGGTGATCTGGCGCGGCAATGCCAACAACCAATCGAGCAACGCCTGGGCCTTGCCCTCCAGCAGCAGGCTGTAGCCGCTGACATACACATAGTCGTCGGCGTGGGGCACGGCATTCACCAGGTCTTGCGCCAGCAAGTCACCTTCGGCGCCGATATGGGAAATGAAGGTGCGCTCGGTGGTGGCTTCGGTCAGGGACACACACAGGCCGGTGTCCTTGTCGTCGCTGGCGGCCAGGGCCATTTCAATGCCCTCGGCCTGCATCGCCGCGCGCGCCAGGTCGCCGAAGCGACCGGTGCCATGGCGGCCCAGGTAGACCACCGGCAAGCCGTTGCGCCGGGCGGCGGCCATCACGTTGAAGCCGCCGCCGGCTTCGAAGCTGGCGGAGTTGGCCAATACATCGCCGCCAGTGGCGGGCAACGTGTCGAGGGACATGACCAGGTCAACGATGACCTGGCCGCTGTGCAGCAATCTAGACATTAGCGCTCTCTACCAAAGCCGGGCGACGATCAGCCGCGCCACCCAGTACCGCATAAATCCCGCCGGCCACCAGGAAGGTGACGATCCAGCCCAGGCCGTTGTGGCCCAGCCAGGAATCGGACAGCGGCCCGGCGAACCAGATGTTCTCGGCCGTGGTGCCGATGGTGGTGAAGCTGAAGCCCAGCACAATCGCAATCGCCCAGGCACCAAATGCGCGCCACTCAACCCCGCCGCGGTACCAGTAGGCACTGCTTGGCGTCACGTCGAGCAGGTCTTTGGGGCTGTAGTAGTGGCGATGAATCAGGTCGACCACAAAGATCCCGACCCAGGCGGTGATCGGTACGGCCAGCAACGAGATGAACGTGATGAACGGGCCGTAGAAGCTGTCGGCGATCAGCATGAAGTAGATCGAGCCGGCGAAGATCGCGACGATGTCGACGATCACCGCGTGCACACGCTTGACCTTCAAACCGAGGGTCAAGGTGGTGAGACCGGCCGAGTACACCGACAGGTTATTCGACAACAGCAGCCCGCCAAACGCGGTGATCAGGTACGGCACCGCCATCCAGGTCGGCAGCATGTCGCGGATCGCGATGATAGGGTCGGTGGCCGACGCCAGGTCGTTGTTGCCCACCGACAGCAGGCCGCCGAGGGTGATCAACAGCACCAGCGGAATCCCCGCACCAAAGGCGGCCGACGCGACCAGGCGCACGGCCTTGACGCTGCGATGCTGGTAGCGCGACATATCCGCGCCAGCGTTGGCCCAGCCGATACCGGTACCGGCCGCCATGGTGCCGATGCCGATGATCATCGCGCTCATCGGTGCAGGCGTGGCGTTGAACACCGCACTCCAGTCGATGGTGGCGCAAAGGAAACCGCCCACCAGGATATTCAGTGCGCCGAACACGTAGGTGGCCCACTTCTGGATCACCAGCAAGGTGGCATGGCCCAGGCCGGAGACGGCCAGGGTCAGCAGCACGAAGAGGCCGATGAACAGCAGGGTCAGTACCGGTGCACTTTTGGCCGCAACCGGCGAGTTGAACAGGATCGAGCACAACGACAGCAACACGAATGCGGCGGTGGTGGTGTTGACGGTTTCCCAGCCCAGGCGCGACATCAGCGACACCAGCGTAGGGCCGATATTACCGCGCACGCCGAAGATCGCCCGGGACAGGGTCAGGCTCGGCGCACGGCCACGACGGCCGGCGATGGAGATGATGCCCACCACCGCAAACGAGCCGGCGGCGCCGAGGATCGCGACGATGATCGCCTGCCAGATCGCCAGGCCGCGAAACGCCACGAGGGTCGCGCCCAGGGGCAAACCGAGAATGCTGATGTTGGCCGCAAACCAGACCCAGAACAGTTGCAGCGGATGGCCGTTGCACTCGCCTTCCGGGACCGGCTCGATGCCGCGTGTTTCCAATTGCCCGGCGCTTTGGCCGGAAGAGGACGTACTCATGGTGGGGTGCTCCTGATGCCTGTTTTTTTGTGGTTGTGGCAGGTTGGCAAGTTGAATCTGTGTTCCGGTCTTCCTGACTCGACTGGATCAATGTGGGAGCTGGCTTGCCTGCGATAGCGTGGTGTCAGTCGATGATTCATCAACTGATCGACCGCTATCGCAGGCAAGCCAGCTCCCACATTTTTCGATCTGCGGTGCTCAGCGCAGCTCGAGCAGGCCTTGGACCAAGGGTTGCAGGTCCAGGCCATTCACCTGTTTGACCTGCTCGATCATCGCCTCAGGCCAGCACTGCATACCCAGGCACGCGCCGAGCATCGCGCCGAGAATCGCGGCGATGGTGTCGGTGTCGCCACCCAGGCTGGCGGCCATGCACAGGGCCTCGAAGGCGTTCACTTCACCCACCGCGACTTGCTGCGCGAGGGCAAACGACACCACCACCGATTCCTGGGACGCGACGGAGGTGCCGATCAATTCGTAGAGCAAATCGGTAAACAGGGCCGTGTCGCCGCTGTCGACGCTCAAGGTGCGGGCCCAACTGATGCGGGTGGCGATGCGCCCGCCGGCAATCCAGTGGCCGTGGTTTTCCGCTTGCTGGGCGATCTGCGTGCCAATGTTCAGCGCTTCGCCCAGATCGACACCGTTGATCCCGGCAGACACCACCGCCGCCACCGCCGCGGCGCTGGAAATGCCCAGGTTGGTGTTGTGGGTGACCTGGCACGCCTGGATCACCGCCTGGATAAACTGCGCCGGGTCGTTGACATCGGCCGCGATGCCCACCGGTGTGATGCGCATCGCGGCGCCGTTGGTGGTGCCGTAGCGCCCGGACTCTTCCGGCGTGTGGCCAGCCAGGATCATGTCGATCGCGCGTTTAGTCGAGGGGCCCAGCAAATCCTGGGAACCCTTGGCGCGCATCACCGCTTCCCAGTCGATCAGGCGCTGAGCGAGTTCGGTGGGTTCAATCTTGCCCTGCCCGTCGACCAGCAACTGGCCGACGAGAATTGCCTGTTCGGTGTCATCGGTGATCGAGCCCTTGGGCATGTTCGGCGCGATCGGCTGATCGGCGTCGGCATCTTCCAGGGCGGTGATCGCGCCGAAACGCGCCTTGACCTGCTCGCGGCTCAGGGACTGGGTGGGCATGCCCAATGCATCGCCCAGGGCCAGGCCGTAGAAGGCGCCGAGGGCACGGGTAGTGGCGGTCATGTCGGTGTTCCAAATTGAAGGTGCAGGCGAAAATGCAGAGGGTCGAGCAGGCTTTCGACAGATTCCATGAACCGGTCCTGCCGGTCGTAGGTGGTGCGCAGGGCCTTGAGAAACACCGTGCCCACCGGGCGGCCCAGCAATTGGGCGTCTTCTTCGTTCAGAGGCTCGGCACCGATCCATTGGCTGCCGGTGGCGCCGACGAAGCCGTAAGCCGCCAGGGTGATGGTCAGGGAGTTATCGATCAGGCCGACGTGCGGCAGGCTTTCCAGGCCACCGGAGGCCGGCATCAGCGAGCGCTCCAGGGACACGAACGTGCCGTCGGCGGCGCGACGGCGGCGGTCGAGGGCGATGAATTGGTCAGTGCCGTGACTGCTGAGCAGGTCCGGCCGGGTGACCGCTTCCAGGCGCAGGATTTCGGAGGTCACCACCGCACCAGTGTCAGCCAGGGCTTGGGCCCAGCCGCTGCGCTGGTCCAGCACCATGCCGTCGAAAGTGACGATGGAGCCGACGCCGCTTTGGGTGGCGATGTAGCTGCGGCGCTTGAGCTCGGCCAGTGCTTCACGCAGGGTGCCGCGGCTGACCGAAAACTCTTCGGCCAACTGGTGCTCACCCGGCAGCAGGACACCGTCGGCCATCACTCCACCCTCAATCCGGCGGATCAGCTCGTCGACGACGCGTTTTTTCTTATCAAATCGGACATGTCTAATCATGTACAAATTGATAACCGAAAGCGCCCGGCTACAGCAAGCGAATTATTTCAGGAGAAGGGAAAATTCAGCCTCAAGGTTCCAGGCCGATGGGGAAAAATACCCCGCCGCTCCAGACGCCAAGCCAGTTCTTACCGTTGATCGGACGGGTCACCGCCAGCTCCACCAACTGATAGAACGCGTTGCGGTGAACCAGGGCTTCGAGGTTGGTGCGCACCCGCACATACGGCGAGGGTTCCTGGGTGTCCGGGTCGATCACCACCCGCAGCGGATGCTCGATACCGGCTTCGACCTGTTCATCCACGTTGGTGGTAAAGCGCAGGACCTGGCTTTCGCCCTGCCCTTCGACTTCCAGGGTGACGGCGACAAAGGGCGCATCATCGACCTTGATCCCGACCTTTTCCACCGGCGTGATCAGGAAATAATCATCGCCATCGCGGCGGATGATATTGGAGAACAGCTTGACCATCGGCTTGCGGCCAATCGGTGTGCCCATGTAGAACCAGGTGCCGTCGCGGGCGATGCGCATATCGATATCGCCGCAAAACGTCGGGTTCCACAGATGCACCGGCGCGGGCCCCTTGCCCTTGGGCAATTGCGCCAACAACTCATTGGCCTTGGCCGAATCGGTCATGGGGTACTCCTTGTGTCTTACTGATCGCTCATGCCCAACAGGCTGCGCGCGTAGTGCGCCAGGGGCTTGCCGATCAGATCTTCAGGCTTGTTGTCGTGGAACGTCAGTAAACCGCCACGACTGCGAATCCGCACAGTATCAATCAAATACTGGGTGCTGGTCTCGATCAACATGACCTGGATGGTCCCGGTGTCGATACCCAGGCGATCCACCGCCTCCTGGTCAGACCATTCATCAGCGTTGCCGATACGGTCATCCGCCTGGGCGAAACGGCAGTACAGCAGGTAATGCGCGCCGGCCGCGCGGGCTTCCGACATCGCCTGTTCCAGGCCTTCGGGCTTGCGGGCGCGGCGGACCATCGGGAAATATTCGACAAATCCGTTGAACGCTTCCTCGGCCACCACGTTAGGCCGCGGATACGCGCTGCCCGGAGGAGTGAATGCGCCTTGGGCGATGAAGACGAAGGAGTCCGGCTGTATGCGGACCGAATTGACGCGGCGGGTATCGCTGTGGTCCAGCAGGCCGGCATCGCTCATCTGATAGCGCGTGCCTTCGGCCATATCACTGACGGTCATGCAGCCACCCAGCGCGAGTGACGCCAGCACCAAAACCAGACTACGCATCCTAATTCTCCAGAAGCCGGTGACGGAAAACCGGCGAATGGGCACGAGATGCAGATTTTGCGCCAGCTTGCGGGACTAGCCGCCGATGATCTTCATGATGGTGGCGCCGCCGGAGAATGCCACTTCCTGCTTGTCGCCCAGGGCTTTGACCAGCAAGCGCTGCAAGGCCGGCAGGGCCTGGTGGCGGGGTTTGTCCAGCAGGTCGCCGACATAGTGACGGTTGCTCGACGACAGGCAGCCATGCAACCAGCCGGTGGACGACAGGCGCAAGCGCGAGCAGGTCCGGCAGAACGGCACGCTTTCATTGGCAATGACGCCAAAGAAACCCTTGCCAGGCACTTCGTAGCGAACCGCAGTGGCGTCCACCGGGGCATTGGCTTGCAGGTATTCATGATGCTCGCCGATCAGGCTGAGCAATTGCTGGAGGCTGACGAACTGCTGCAGGAACGCGTTGGAATCGGTGGCCAGGTGGCCCATGCGCATCAATTCGATAAAGCGCAGCTCGTAACCACGCTCCAGGCAATAGTCGAGCAGCGGCATCACCTGGTCGAGGTTCTGGCCGCGCAACGGCACCATATTGACCTTGATCTTGATGCCGGCGGCGCTGGCCTGGTCCATGCCATCAAGCACGGTGGCCAGGTCGCCACCCCGGGCGATGCTGCGGAAGGCGTCGGCGTCCAGGGTGTCGAGGGACACGTTGATCCGGCGAATCCCGGCGTCCACCAGCAGCGGCAATTTGCGCGCCAGCAGTTGGCCGTTGGTGGTCAGGCTGATGTCACTCAGGCCCATCTGCCCCACCGCGCCCATGAAGGCTTCCAGCTTGGGGCTGACCAGTGGCTCGCCACCAGTAATGCGCAGGCGCTCGATGCCCGCGGCCTCGATCAGGTACTCGACGCCACGCGCCATCGCCTCAGCCGAGAGTTCATCCTGCGCAGCCACCAACCGCTTGCCGTTGGGCACGCAGTAGGTACAGGCGTAATTGCAGGCTGAGGTCAGGCTGATCCGCAAATTGCGGAATCGCCTGCCTTGACGATCAACGATCATGAACCACTCCGGCAGAGGATAATTTGGGGGCGCGCTAAAACCTGACTGAAAAATCAAGTTTTAGCAAGAGTCCTTGCCTGAGTATATTCCTGGGTTACTGCGCAAGGCAGTAAATCATTGGGCAGCTGGGGTTTCGGCGTTCGGCAGATCGGTGCTGTGCTTGCGCTTGTTGCCCATGCGCACGCCGATGTCCATCAGGAACTGGAAGAAACCTTCCTGGTCTTCCAGCACATTGCTCCAGAACGGCGAGTGATACAGCGCCACGGCGCCGTGCACCAACGCCCAGGCGGCGCAGTAGTGGAAATACGGCGGCACGTCTTCGAGCTTGCCTTCGCTGATGCGGCCCTTGATCAGCAGGGTCAGGCGTTCGAAGTTCGAGGCACGGATCTTGTGCAACTCCTCGACCATTTCCGGCACCTGATGGCCCTTGACCACTTTTTCTTCCAGGCGATCAAACAGGCGGTAGCGCTGCGGGTCACGCATGCGGAACTCGAAGTAGGCGCGGGACAGCGCCTCCTTGTCCTTGTCGACATCGGCCGAATGCAGCAGCTCGTTCAGGTCGCGCTCGTAGTCGAGCATCAGGCGCAGGTAGATCTCGGCCTTGGACTTGAAGTGCTTGTAGATGGTGCCTTTGCCGATACCCACGGCATCCGCAATCATCTCGACGGTGACGCTGTCTTCACCCTGATCGAGGAACAGCTTGAGTGCGGTGTCGAGAATTTCCTGCTCGCGGCGGCGAAACTCACGGACCTTGCGGGGTTCTTTGTGCATAAGAAAAAGGTCTGCAGAGGTGGATATTGGGAGGGTGGTGTGCCCCAAGCCGTGCTTGTGGGAACGTTTTACCCGGTGCGCGGGATTATCCCGACTGAACGGTCGTTGGGCAACGCCTATATGAACAACCTTTGCACTTAACTTACAGCGCGCCAACGAATAAGCCGATTTGAGTCAGAAATAAAACAGCCCGCTGCCGCCTGTGCATCGCAATCAATGAGAACTCAACCGAAGCGGGCGTATTCCAAATCTGTTTAAAAAACGATCAGATGTGGCTGGACTGAATCGGATACTGATCAATACTTGAAATGTCGGCGTGGCATCTCCCCCAAGTGACGCGTCGACCTGGGTACCGACGGACTGCGTACCCTTGTTTTACTCCTAATGGTCTTAGCCCGGATTCACCCCCCAGAACCCGGGTTTTTTTTGCCTGCGATTTAGTGGCCGACGTGGGCCAGCGGGAACAGGCGCTTGAAGTTTTCGGTGGTCTGTTCGGCAAAACGCTCGTAAGACTCGCCCCGCAGCATCGCCAGGTAATCCGCCACATCCCGCACGTATTCCGGCAGGTTGGGCTTGCCGCGATGGGGAATCGGCGCCAGGTACGGCGAATCGGTTTCCACCAGCAGGCGGTCTGCCGGCACTTGGCGCGCCACATCGCGCAGGGCGTCGGCATTGCGGAAGGTGACGATGCCCGACAGCGAAATGTAGAAACCCAGGTCGAGCGCGGCCTTGGCCATGTCCCAGTCTTCGGTGAAGCAGTGCAGCACACCGCCCTGGGGCAGCGCGGCTTCGCGCAGCAGGGTCAGGGTGTCGGCACGGGCACCACGGGTGTGGACGATCACCGGCTTGCCGGTTTGCCGGGCCGCTTGCAGGTGCAGGCGGAACGACGCCTGCTGCAACTCGGCGGCTTCCGGTTCGTAGTGGTAATCCAGGCCGGTCTCGCCGATGGCCACCACGCGCGGGTGATTGAGCTCGCCAAGCAGCCAGTCGAGGGCCGGGGCTTCGCCGGGCTTCAGGTCCAGCGGATGAATGCCCACCGAGCAGTCGACGTCGGCATAACGATCGGCCAGGGCTTTGACGTCGGCGGCGTTTTCGGCGCTGACGCCGATGCACAGGAAATGCCCTACGCCGCGCTGGCGCGCTGCTTCGAGGGCGGCATCAAGGGAGCCACCGTGCTGGGCCAGGTCGAGGCGATCAAGGTGGCAATGGGAATCTACGAGCATAGAGGTCTACAACTTGAGTCACGGGAAGTGTCTGGCCAACGATACACCCGTCGGCCACTGAAATTAACGCCGGCCGAGCAAGCCGACCCACTGCACCAGCAAGGCCTCAAGCAACAGCACACGGTTGAGGTTGGCCTTGCCCAGTACTTTCTGGCGTTGGCCGAGGATCCAGTCCTGAATGTTCAGGACCTTGTCCTGGGCACTCTTCTGCGCCAGGTATTGCACCACCTTGCGCATGTCCGGAAGGCCCAGGCCGCTTTCGTCCTGGGTCAGCTGGTAGCGCAGGACCAAGCTCGACCAGTCGCAGAACCAGTCGAACAGCAGCAGCAAGGGAATGTCTTTCCAGGCGGTCTCGGCCAGTTGCGTGGCCGACACTTCCTGCTTGAGCAGTTTCTTCACGCCGTCCACCACCAGCGCACGCTGTTCCCGCACGCCCTGGGCATGGAGCTTGACGGCGGCCAGGGGCGAACCGGCGGCCAGGGTCAACAGCTCGACGCGCTCGGCCTCGCCGCACTCCGGCAACGCCTGAGCCAGCCACTGCAGGCTCATGGCTTCGCTGGGCAACGGGCAAGCCTGTTGCACGCAGCGGCTGCGGATAGTCGGCAGCAGGCGGCTGGACTGGTGGCTGACCAACAGCAGCACGGTATCGCCGGACGGTTCTTCGAGGCTCTTGAGCAAGGCGTTGGCGGCGTTGATGTTCATCGACTCCACCGGCTCGATGAGTACCACCTTGCGCCCACCCATCTGCGCGGTCTGCACCACGAAGCTGACCAGATCACGCACCTGGTCGACCTTGATCGCCTTGTCGGCCTCTTCGGGTTCCAGCAGGTAGTTGTCCGGGTGGCTGCCGGCCTTCAGCAGCATGCAGGATTTACATTCGCCGCAGGCCTCCAGGCCGTTGGGCCGCTGGCACAACAAGCTGGCCATCAACCGCTCCGCCAGGGCGCGCTTGCCGATGCCCGCCGAGCCGTGAAGCAAGTAGGCATGGGCGTGCTGGGCACGGCCCGCCAGTTGCTGCCAGAGACTGTCCTGCCACGGGTAGGCTTCAGCCACGGACACGCTCCACGAGTTTCGGCAACAGGGCGTCAATCGCCTGTTGTACGTGAGTCAGGGGCTGCGCGGCGTCCAGCAGGTAATAACGGGCGGGGTCGGCTTCGGCACGCTTGAGAAACGCACCGCGCACGGCCTCAAAAAACACTCGGGTTTCAAGCTCGAAACGATCCAGGCGACCACGGGCCGTGGCGCGGGCCATGCCGACTTCCACCGGCAGATCGAACACCAGGGTCAGGTCGGGCCGCAGATCGCCCTGGACGAAGGTTTCGAGGGTCGCAATGCGCTCCAGGGATAAGCCACGACCGCCGCCCTGATAGGCGTAGGTGGAATCGGTAAACCGGTCACAGATCACCACGGCGCCACGGGCCAGGGCCGGGCGAATGACTTCGGCCAGGTGCTGGGCGCGGGCGGCAAACACCAGCAGCAGCTCGGTGTCGGGATTCATCTGTTCGTCGCCCGGGGTCAGCAGCACTTCACGGATACGCTCGGCCAGGGGCGTGCCGCCGGGCTCACGGGTCAGCAGCACCTCGATACCTTCGGCGCGCAGGCGCTCGGCCAGGTATTCACGGTTGGTGCTTTTGCCGGCGCCTTCCGGGCCTTCCAGGGTAATAAACAAGCCAGTCACAGGCAGTCCTTAGTCAGAGTCATTGCGGGCTTTGCGGTGCTGCGTCGTCAGTGGCTGGAGTTGGCTCGGCGGGCGTATCCACCGGCGCGTCCCCAGGTTTTGCCGCCGGCGCGGGCGCCGGGCTGGAACGGTAGTCAGCGCGGCGCTTCATCTGGAACTCACGCACCGCAGCGTTATGCGCATCCAGGTTGTCCGAGAAAATATGGCTGCCGTCGCCACGGGCGACAAAATACAGGCTGCTGCCCGCCACCGGGTTCAGCGCGGCATGGATCGCCTCACGCCCGACCATGGCAATCGGCGTCGGCGGCAGGCCGGCGATCACGTAGGTGTTGTAGGGCGTGGCTTCCTTGAGATGGGCACGGGTCAGCTTGCCGGTGTAGCGCTCGCCGAGGCCGTAGATCACGGTCGGGTCGGTTTGCAGCAGCATGCCGATCTGCATGCGCCGTACAAAAACCCCGGCTATCTGGCCGCGCTCTTCGGGCACGCCGGTTTCTTTCTCCACCAGCGAGGCCATGATCAGCGCTTGATAGGGCTCGGTGTACGGCGCGTCGGCCGCACGCTTGCTCCACTCCTGGGCGAGGACATCGTCCAGACGGTTGTAGGATTTTTTCAGTAACTCGACGTCGCTCATGCCGCGCACGAAGCGGTAGGTGTCCGGGAAGAAGCGGCCTTCGGGAAACACACCGGGGTGGCCAAGTTTTTCCATGACTTCGCTGTCAGTCAGGCCCGACAGGGTTTGCTCGATCTTCTCGTGCTTGGCCAGGGCGGCGCGCACCTGACGGAAGTTCCAGCCCTCCACCAGCGTGATGCTGTACTGCACCACTTCGCCACGCTGCCACAGGCCGATCAAGCCTTCGGCGGTGAGGCCCGGAGTCATGCGATATTCGCCGCTGTGCAGCGGCTGGCCGTCGAGATTGAAGCGCCAGTAGAGACGCAACCAGAACGCATCCTTGAGCACGCCGTCATTTTCCAGGCGATTGAAGGTGCCGGTGGGCGTCGCGCCGGCCGGTACGTCCAGCAATTGCTCCTGGGTCAGATTCAAGGGCTGCTCAAGGGCCGAGTTGAGCTTCCAGGCCGAAGCGCCCAGCAGCAAACCCGCCAGGACCAGACCGATCTCCAGCAGCAATACAAATTTACGTCTCAAATCAAATATCCAATAGTGCGCGAACAATGCCCTGCAGTTTACGGGTGAGCGGCCCAACCGGCCAGCTCATCGCAGCACATCCGCGCACCGGCCAAATGCCATATACGCTGTTGCACACAAAGACTTCGTCGGCCTGTTGCAGCTGTTCAACGCTGATGTCGGCCACGCTCGTAGGGATGCCCAGCACCTGCGCCTGGGCCAACACCTCGGCCCGCATGACGCCGGCGACACCGCAGCGATTCAGATCAGCGGTCAGCAACACGCCGTCACGCACCAGAAACAGGTTGCTGAAGACGCCTTCGACGACTCGACCGGACATATCCAGCATCAAACCTTCGGCGTGATCGGCGTCCTGCCACTCGTTGCGGGCGAACACCTGTTCCAGGCGATTGAGGTGCTTGAGGCCGGCGAGCAAGGGCTGCTCGGACAAACGGGTGGTACACGCAAACAGGCGAATGCCTGAAGCTGCATGTTCCGGGGGATAAGTGGCAGGCGGGCTGCCTTGCAGAATGCGCCGCGCGGGAGCGCCAGCGCTGATGCCATAACCGCGCTGGCTGTCGCCACGGGTCAGGATCAACTTGAGTACACCGTCACCGAGGGCGGCGGCATAGGCCAGCAATTCGCTGCGAATCAACGGCTGATCCGCAACAATCGCCAACCGCCTGCAACCCTCGTCAAGGCGCTGCAGGTGGCGGTCGAGCAGCACGGGCTGCCCGGCCTTGACGGCAATGGTCTCGAACAGCCCATCACCGTATGCCAGGCCACGGTCTTTCAGGGGCACTGCGCCCGCCGGCTGACCGTCGACCCAGCTTTCCATCACTCGGCGAACCGGCGGAACACCAGGGAACCGTTGGTGCCACCAAAACCGAACGAGTTGGACAACACCACGTCGATCGGCATCTTCTGCGCTTCGTGAGGCACGAAGTTCAGGTCGCAGCCTGCATCCGGCTCATCGAGGTTGATGGTCGGCGGAGCGACCTGATCCTTGATGGCCAGCACACTGAAGATCGCCTCGACCGCGCCCGCCGCACCCAACAGGTGGCCGGTCATGGACTTGGTGGAGCTGACCGCCAGCTTGTAGGCGTGCTCTCCGAACACCGACTTGATGGCCTCGGCTTCCGCCAGGTCACCCGTCGGCGTAGAAGTGCCGTGGGCGTTGATGTACTGCACCTGGTCGATGTTGACCTTGGCATCACGCAACGCGTTGGTGATGCAGCGTGCAGCACCTGCACCGTCAGACGGTGGCGAGGTCATGTGGTACGCATCACCGCTCATGCCGAAGCCAATCAGCTCGGCGTAGATGGTAGCGCCACGGGCCTTCGCGTGTTCCAGCTCTTCGAGGACCAGCGCACCGGCGCCGTCAGCCAGCACAAAGCCATCACGGCCCTTGTCCCACGGACGACTGGCACGGGTCGGCTCGTCATTGCGAGTCGACAGCGCACGGGACGCGCCGAAGCCGCCCATGCCCAAACCACAGGCGGCCATCTCGGCGCCGCCGGCGATCATCACGTCGGCTTCGTCATAGGCGATATTGCGCGCCGCCATGCCGATGCAGTGAGTGCCCGTGGTGCACGCCGTGGAAATGGCGTAGTTAGGCCCCTGGGCACCCAAGTGGATGGACAGGAAACCGGAAATCATATTGATGATCGAGCCAGGCACGAAGAACGGTGAAATTCGACGAGGGCCGGAATCATGCAACGTGCGGCTGGTTTCTTCGATATTGGTCAGACCGCCAATACCCGAACCCATGGCCACGCCGATGCGCTCACGGTTGGCGTCGGTAACTTCCAGGCCGGCATTACGCACCGCCTGAAAACCGGCTGCCAGGCCGTATTGAATGAACAGGTCGAGTTTGCGGGACTCTTTGACCGAGAGATATTCCTCGACATTGAAGTCCTTTACCGAGCCGCCAAAACGGGTGGAATAGGCAGAAAGGTCCGTGTGTTCGATCAGACCAATACCACTGCGGCCAGCCAGAATGCCCTGCCAACTGCTCGGCACATCCGTACCCAGTGGCGACAACATACCCATACCGGTGACTACGACGCGTCTACGCGACACAGCACTCTCCTTTTTCTAATGACGACACTTTGCATCAGGCTTAAAGGAAAAAACCGCACGCCATAGGGCAGTGCGGTTTTTCCATCACAGCAAGCGACGATTACAAACTATTACGCCTGGTGGCTAGTAACGTAGTCGATAGCAGCTTGAACGGTAGTGATTTTTTCAGCTTCTTCGTCCGGGATTTCGGTCTCGAATTCCTCTTCCAGAGCCATCACCAGCTCAACGGTGTCAAGGGAGTCGGCACCCAGGTCTTCAACGAAGGAAGCAGTGTTGGTCACTTCTTCTTCTTTAACGCCCAGTTGCTCAGCAACGATTTTCTTGACGCGCTCTTCGATGGTGCTCATACCTTGTTTTCACTCCTAATGGACAAATTCAGGCAGCTGGCCAGTGGGTAAGTGTATAGAAAGGCTTTTCAGCTTTTCAACTGAAAGCTTCACCCTCGTACCCTATCGGCCATCTGCCTATAAATAGATTGCAGCTTTATAACGGATTTTAGACAGCTCGTATGACATTTTTTTGAAGCGATCCGTCACAATTTAACTCATGTACATCCCGCCGTTCACCGGGATTGTAGCCCCAGTCACGTATGCCGCACCGTCGGATGCCAGGAAAGCGACCACATTCGCGATCTCTTGAGCCTGGCCCAGACGGCCCAGCGGAATCTGCGTCAGCAACGCTTCACGCTGCGCTTCAGGCAGTTCGCGGGTCATATCGGTGTCGATGAACCCTGGGGCCACCGAGTTGACCGTAATCGACCGCGAGCCCACTTCACGCGCCAGTGCACGGCTGAAACCTTCCAGACCGGCCTTGGCGGCTGCGTAGTTTACTTGGCCTGCGTTGCCCATGGCACCCACTACGGAGCCAATATTGATAATTCGACCCCAACGGGCCTTGGTCATGCCGCGCAAAACACCCTTGGACAGGCGAAACAGACTGTTCAGGTTGGTATCAACGACGTCATGCCACTCGTCGTCTTTCATGCGCATCATCAGGTTATCGCGGGTAATGCCGGCGTTGTTCACCAGAATAGCCGGTGCACCGAATTGCGCCGTGATTTCAGCCAATACAGCCGCCACGGACTCATCGCTGGTCACGTTAAGCTCAAGACCGGTGCCCTGAACGCCGTTTTCCTTCAAGGTCGCGGCAATACGCTCAGCGCCGGCGGCGGAGGTGGCGGTACCGATGACGACAGCGCCCAGACGGCCCAGCTCCAGGGCGATCGCCTGGCCAATGCCACGGCTTGCGCCGGTAACCAGTGCAACTTTACCTTGCAGACTCATGCAGGCTTCTCCTAGGTTCGGAAATTATCAGGCCAGGGCTGCGCGAGCGGCAGCGAAGGCATCCGGGGTATTGAGGTTGGAAGTCGACACGCCTTCGGCGCAACGCTTGTTCAGGCCGGCCAGGACTTTGCCCGGGCCGCACTCTACCAATTGGGTGGCGCCGTTGGCAGCCAGGGTCTGCACCGACTCAACCCAGCGGACCGGCTTGTACAGTTGCTCCAGCAGGTCGCGCTTGAGGGTTTCCAGGTCGGGAGCCACTGCGGCACTCACGTTCTGCACCAACGGAATCTGTGGCGCCTGCCAGTTGATGGCGGCGACGGACTCGGCGAAACGCTCGGCAGCCGGGCGCATCAGCTCGCAGTGGGACGGCACGCTGACCGGCAGCGGCAATGCACGCTTGGCACCACGGGCCTTGCAGCCTTCGATGGCGCGCTCTACGGCGGCCTTGGCACCGGCGATCACCACCTGGCCAGGGGAGTTGAAGTTGACGGCGCTGACCACTTCGCCCTGGGCCGCTTCGGCACAGGCGGCGATCACGTCAGCATCTTCCAGGCCGAGAATGGCAGCCATGCCGCCCTGCCCGGCTGGAACCGCTTCCTGCATCAACTGGCCACGACGCTCCACCAGCTTGACCGCTTCACCGAGGGTCAGGCTGCCAGCGGCCACCAGGGCGCTGTATTCGCCCAGGCTATGACCGGCGACGTAGGCCGGACGCGCACCGACTTCAGCCAGCCACAGGCGCCACAGGGCGATGGAGGCGGTCAGGATGGCCGGCTGGGTTTTGTCGGTTTGGTTGAGCAGCTCTTCCGGCCCTTGCTGGGTCAGTGCCCACAGGTCGTAACCCAAGGCATCGGAAGCTTCCTTGAAAGTTTCCAGGACCAGCGGATGTTCCGCGCCCAGCTCGGCCAACATGCCGAGGGACTGCGAACCCTGCCCTGGAAAGACGAATGCGAGGGATGTAGACATGTAACAAGCCCCTAATGATCTGGTCGTCGGAAATTGGCGCCCCACATGTGGGAGCGCGAGAAACTGACAGATTGGATGGTCAATTGAACTGGCCGGTCACATTTAAGCATTTCCGGCCCGATTCGCCTAAGGCAACAGATCCTCAAGGCGGCCATGCAAGCGTTGCGGCAGGTTTTCCTGGATCTCGATCAAGGCCCGCTGGATGGCACTTTGAAAACCCTGCACCCCCGCCGAACCGTGGCTTTTGACCACGATGCCCTGCAAGCCCAGGAAACTTGCGCCATTATGCCGCGCCGGTGCCAGGTCAGCCTGCAACCGCCGCATCAAGGGCAGCGCCAGGGCGCCCACCAGGCGTGAAGCAAGGTTGCGTTTGAACAACGCCTCGATGCGCCCGGCGATCATCGTCGCCAGCCCCTCGCTGGACTTGAGCAGGATATTGCCGACAAAACCGTCGCACACCACCACATCCGCTTCGCCGCGATACAAACCGTCACCCTCGACAAAGCCGATGTAGTTCAAGCCTCGCGCGCCTTGCAGCAGCGTCGCCGCCAGCTTGACCTGCTGATTGCCCTTGATGTCTTCAGTGCCGATATTCAGCAACGCCACTCGAGGCCGGGCCACGCCCAGCGCTTCGGCCGCCACCGAGCCCATCAGCGCAAAGTGCAACAGATGCTCGGCACTGCAATCGACGTTCGCCCCCAGGTCCAGCAACTGGCAATAACCTTGCTGGGTCGGGATCGCCGCAACCATCGCCGGCCGGTCAATGCCCGGCAGGGTCTTCAGCACGTGCCGGGACAACGCCATCAACGCCCCGGTATTGCCGGCGCTGACACAGGCCTGGGCCTTGCCGTCGCGCACCAGCTCCAGGGCCACCCGCATCGAAGAATCAGGCTTGCCACGCAAGGCCTGCGCAGGCTTTTCATCCATGGTGATGGTTTCGCTGGCCGGTGTAATAGTCAGGCGCGCGCGATCCACCGCCGGATGGCTGGCAATCAGTTCTTCAAGTAAGGAGGGTTGACCGACGAGGGTCAGGTGCAGCGAGGGCGTGGCAGACAGGCAAGCAATGCAGGCCTGAACAATGCTGCGGGGACCGAAGTCCCCGCCCATTGCGTCAATCGCGATGACTTGAGCAGACAAGTGATTACTCGTCAGCGCCCTTGTCGATCACTTTACGGCCACGGTATACGCCTTCTGGCGATACGTGGTGACGCAGGTGAACTTCACCGGTGGTTTTTTCTACAGACAGAGTGCTTGCCGTCAGGGCGTCGTGCGAACGACGCATGTCACGGGCAGAGCGGGATTTTTTGTTCTGCTGAACAGCCATAATTGATTAACTCCTAAACGTTTGGGTCACGCTTTAACTGCGCCAATACACTGAACGGGTTGGACCGCGTTACCTCGTCCTCGCTCGGTTCGGGCTCATCGAGACCCGCCGGCTGCTGGCATTCTTCCGGATGATGAGCAGGCACAATGGGCAAGGCGAGCAAAAGCTCCTCCTCGATCAGTGACTGCAGATCCAAAGGATCTTCGCCCAGTTCCAGCACGTCATAACCTTTCGGCAACGACTGGGTATTCGCACCCTCTTTCACCACAGCATAACTGCATTCGCTGTGGATCGGCAGGGTGACCAGCTCAAGACAACGCTGGCAAACCATTTTGACTTCGGTGTCGATAAAGCTGTGGATTACCACAGACTTAC
The DNA here is from genome assembly GCF_000242655.1 of Pseudomonas sp. PAMC 25886. Lineage (NCBI taxonomy): Bacteria > Pseudomonadati > Pseudomonadota > Gammaproteobacteria > Pseudomonadales > Pseudomonadaceae > Pseudomonas > Pseudomonas sp. PAMC 25886. The sequence goes on along the minus strand of NZ_AHHC01000007.1, from coordinate 89,049 downwards.
GTTCATCTCGTTCAAAAATAAATTTAGCCTGCACCGTACCGACAGTGTCGGAAAGCGGGTCGCAGAGTCTCTCCAAATCGGCCAGGAGCAGCTCACCTTGAAGGGTGGTGCCACGATCAGCCAATTTGCGCGGGTCAACGTGAGGTGGAATCGGGTCATTCAACATAGGCGCAGCATTATAGGGATGCACCCGGCCATGTCAAAGGAAATTCAGCCCTGTCCGTCGCTGGGCCTCCCCGCTAGAATCCGCGACTGCCTTGAGGAGACGCCCATGCTGCCTTTATTACTCGCTTCCAGCTCGGTTTATCGCCGGGAATTGTTGAACCGCCTGCACCTGCCGTTCATCTGCAGCTCGCCGGATATCGACGAAAGCCACCGCCCGGACGAGTCCGCCGTGGAACTGGTCAAGCGCCTCGCCGAAGAAAAGGCCCGCGCCCTGGCCAGCAGCCATCCGGGGCACCTGATTATCGGCTCGGACCAGGTCGCCGCGCTCGACGGCCAGATCATCGGCAAGCCCCACACCTTCGAGAAGGCCCGCGAACAACTGCTGGCGGCAAGTGGCAAGCGCGTCAGCTTCCTCACAGGCCTGGCCCTGCTGAACAGTGCCACCGGGCACTGTCAGGTCGACTGCATCCCCTTCACCGTGCACATGCGCACACTGGACGCGGCACGCATCGAGCGCTACCTGCGGATCGAACAGCCCTACGACTGCGCTGGCAGCTTCAAGGCCGAGGGTTTGGGGGTGAGCCTGTTTCAAAGCACCGAAGGGCCGGACGCGACCAGCCTGGTGGGCCTGCCACTGATTCGACTGGTGGACATGCTGCTGGCCGAAGGCGTGCAGATTCCCTGAGAGCCCCCCCAAAAAAAACAAATGTGGGAGCTGTCTTGCCTGCGATGCAGACACCTCGGTACATCAGTCGCACCGATGTGATGCTATCGCAGGCAAGCCAGCCCCCACATTTTGAGTCATGCCGCTTTTGAGGCTTCAGCGCAGGGTCGGGCCCTGGAAGCCCATGTACAGCGCCAGCTTCTCAGCCACGCTGGCACCCAGCTTCTTGGAGAAACGGTCAAACGGCGATTCCTGAACGGTGAAGTCCACCAGCTCTTTCTCGCCAATCACGTCCCGCGCCACCGAACTGGCACTGCCCAGGCCGTCGATCAGACCCAACGGCAGCGCCTGCTCACCAGACCAGACCAGGCCGGAGAACAGCTCCGGATGCTCTTTATCCTTGAGCCGGTCACCACGCCCCTGCTTCACGCTGGCAATGAACTGCCGATGAGTGGTGTCCAGCACACCCTGCCAGAATTGGGTTTCATCCGCCTTTTGTGGCTGGAACGGATCCAGGAACGACTTGTGCTCGCCGGACGTGTACGTACGCCGCTCAACCCCCAGCTTCTCCATGGTGCCGACAAACCCATAACCCGCCGCCGTCACACCAATGGACCCCACCAGGCTGGCCTTGTCGGCGTAGATCTGGTCGGCGGCGCTGGCGATGTAATAGGCGCCCGAGGCGCCCAGGTCGGAGATCACCGCATAGAGCTTGATGTCCGGGTGCAGCGCGCGCAGGCGACGAATCTCGTCATACACATAACCCGACTGCACCGGACTGCCGCCCGGGCTGTTGATGCGCAGGATCACGGCCTTGACCTTGGAATCCTCGAAGGCGGCCCGCAGGCTGCTGACAATATTGTCGGCACTCGCAGACTCCTTGTCGGCAATCACTCCGCGCACTTCGATCAATGCCGTGTAGTTACCGCTACGGGTCGCGCTCTTTTCCATGTCCATCAACGGACTGAACAGCGCCAGCATGCCCAGCAGGTAAATAAAGGTCAGCAGCTTGAAAAAGATCCCCCAACGCCGGGAGCGACGCTGCTCCTGGACACTGGCCAGCAGGGTTTTTTCCAGCAACTTCCAGCTTTTGTCATCGCCATTGTTGTCGGAACCGGCCTTCTCAGGCGCTTTCCACTCATCGGTCATGCCATCTACCCCAGCAGAGACTTAATGGGCCCGGCTGAGCCAGGCCTGCAATTCAGAAAAACGGTCAATCGTCAGTCTCGGCTCGTACGCCTGCAGCGCCTCGGCAGACTGGGCGCCGTAGCTGACCGCCACGGAGTCCATGCCAGCATTGCGCGCCATCATCAGGTCGAACGACGCATCACCCACCATCAACGCCTGCCGAGGCGACACACCGCACTGAGCGAGGATCTGTTCGAGCATCAGAGGATGGGGTTTGCTGGCGGTTTCATCCGCTGCACGGGTTGCGTCGAAATATTCTTCCCAGCCATGGGCCTTGAGCACCCGGTCCAGGCCGCGACGGGCCTTGCCGGTCGCCACCGCGAGGTGATAACCCTCGGCGCGAAATGCCTCCATGGCCTGGGCCACGCCCTCAAACAGCGGCGAAGGCTGGGCGTCGAGCGCCATATAGTGATCGGCGTAGTGCTGACGAAACGCTATCAGCTCCTCGTCGCCAATCTCCGGATACAGGGTGCGGATCGCTTCCGGCAAGCCCAGGCCGATAATGCCCTTGACCGCCAGGTCGTCGCACATCGCGTAACCGGAACGGGTCGACGCAGCGTGCATCGACTCGACAATCCGACCAATGGAATCACACAGCGTGCCATCCCAATCAAAGATCAGCAGCTTGTAGTCAGGGTGCGACACTCAGGCGCTCCACGGTCTTGGCCCACATCTCATCGACAGGCGCTTGCAGCTTCAATTCGCCGCCATCGGGCAGCGGCACGGTGAGCATGTAGGCGTGCAGGAACAGGCGCTTGCCACCCAGGTCGCGAATTTCCTTGGAGAAATCCTCGTCACCGTATTTGGTATCGCCGGCGATGCAGTGGCCTGCATGCAAGGTGTGCACACGAATCTGGTGGGTACGGCCGGTGACCGGCTTGGCCTCGACCATGGTCGCGAAGTCACCGAAACGGCGCAGCACCTTGAACAGGGTCAGCGCCTCCTTGCCCTCCTCGTCTACCTCGACCATGCGTTCGCCGGAACGCAGGTTGCTCTTCTGCAGCGGCGCACGCACGCTCTTGATCGAGGTTGCCCAGTTGCCGCGCACCAGCGCCATGTAGCGCTTGTCCACGCCATCACCGCGCAGGGCGGCATGCAGGTGGCGCAACATGCTGCGCTTCTTGGCAATCATCAGCAGGCCGGAAGTGTCGCGATCCAGACGGTGGACCAGCTCCAGTTCCTTGGCATCCGGGCGCAACTGACGAAAGGCTTCGATCACCCCGTAGTTCAGGCCACTGCCGCCGTGAACGGCGATGCCACAAGGCTTGTTGATCACGATCAGCGCCTTGTCTTCGAAGACAATCGACGCTTCAAGGCGCTGCAACAGGCCCTGGGCCAGAGGGACGGGCTCGTCCCGCTCAGGCACCCGCACTGGCGGCACACGAACGATGTCGCCCGCCTGCAGCTTGTACTCGGGCTTGATCCGGCCCTTGTTCACGCGCACTTCGCCTTTACGCAAAATGCGGTAAATCAAGGTCTTGGGCACGCCTTTGAGCCTGGCCAGAAGAAAGTTGTCGATGCGTTGGCCGGCATATTCCGGCGAGACCTCAAGCAGCTGGACGCTGGGGGTCTGGGGGGCGGTAGTCGTCATGGCGGCGATGATAACAATTTTTTATGGAATTGAAGCACTTAATCATTGCTGCTATAGTCGCGAACGCCGCCAAAAGCGGCCTGGACAGAGGACTAGCGGCAAACTGCCGGCCCTGACCATCGCAATTCATCAGGACGCGAGGCCGTCCTACGGGGCTTTCGCCACCCTGGAAGGCTCGAGATTGTAACAAGCGCAGGTGACATGAGGCCTGAAGCGAGTGCAAAAAGCAGAGTGATTACTCGCCTTTTGCGCCGATATTTACGGCCAGTTCACAAAGTGCAGTCAGTCTTGAGCCAGACCACGGCGAATGCTTCGGAAACAACGCCTGTTACGAGCTGAGTGAGAGCACAGTCGCCCACACCCGGTCTTGTTTAGCCATGAGCGTGTTCTCCCCATTGGAGAACACGGTAAATGCCAACCCGCTGCGGATTCTGCGCGCGGCAGCACCCGAATTATCAGGGATACGTGTAGGGTGGAGATGCACAACCGTCGGACCGTGTAGCACTAGGCTTATATTTAGACGCTTCATCTCGTCCACAGTCGCCGGTTGATTCCTCCTCCTGACTGAGTGCTTAAGTCACCACAGCAAGCAGGAAGCGTACGTCGCGATATCGCCCATTTTGGCGGGTATTGCTGGACACTGGAGTGGCCAACCACTCTTGACGCACCTGACACCGACCGTGAGAAGTCGTGTGTGCCGAACGCCGTTTCCGGCAGCCCGGAAACCGACGGTACAACATGAAAAGAATGCTGATTAACGCAACTCAACCCGAAGAGTTGCGTGTTGCACTGGTAGACGGCCAACGCCTCTACGACCTGGACATCGAGTCCGGTGCACGCGAGCAAAAGAAGGCCAACATCTATAAAGGCCGGATTACTCGCATCGAACCAAGCCTTGAGGCTGCCTTTGTCGATTTCGGCTCCGAGCGCCATGGCTTCCTGCCCCTCAAAGAAATCTCCCGCGAATACTTCAAGAAAGCCCCTGAAGGCCGCGTGAACATCAAGGACGTCCTGAGCGAAGGCCAGGAAGTCATCGTTCAGGTGGAAAAAGAAGAACGTGGCAACAAGGGCGCCGCCCTGACCACCTTCATCAGCCTGGCTGGCCGCTACCTGGTCCTGATGCCGAACAACCCGCGTGCCGGCGGTATCTCCCGTCGCATCGAAGGCGAAGAGCGCAACGAACTGCGTGAAGCGCTGAACGGCTTGATCGCTCCGGCCGACATGGGTCTGATCGTGCGCACTGCCGGCCTGGGCCGCAGCAGCGAAGAAATGCAGTGGGACCTCGACTACCTGCTGCAACTGTGGACAGCCATCAAAGAAGCGTCCCTGGATCGTTCCGCGCCGTTCCTGATCTACCAGGAAAGCAACGTGATCATCCGCGCCATCCGCGATTACCTGCGCCAGGACATCGGCGAAGTACTGATCGACAGCGTTGAAGCCCAGGACGAAGCCCTGACCTTCATCCGCCAGGTGATGCCGCAGTACGCCAGCAAGATCAAGCTGTACGAAGACAGCGTTCCGCTGTTCAACCGTTTCCAGATCGAAAGCCAGATCGAGACCGCTTTCCAGCGCGTGGTCGAACTGCCTTCCGGCGGCTCCATCGTGATCGACCCGACCGAAGCCCTGGTGTCCATCGACATCAACTCGGCGCGCGCCACGAAGGGTAGCGACATCGAAGAAACTGCCCTGCAGACCAACCTGGAAGCAGCTGAAGAAATCGCCCGCCAGTTGCGCCTGCGTGACATCGGCGGCCTGATCGTGATCGACTTCATCGACATGACCCCGGCCAAGAACCAGCGCGCCGTGGAAGAGAAAGTCCGCGAATGCCTGGAAGCTGACCGTGCCCGCGTACAGGTCGGCCGTATCTCGCGCTTCGGCCTGCTGGAAATGTCCCGTCAGCGCCTGCGTCCATCCCTGGGCGAAAGCAGCGGCATCGTCTGCCCGCGTTGCAACGGCACCGGTATCATCCGTGACGTTGAATCGCTGTCGCTGGCGATCCTGCGCCTGATCGAAGAAGAAGCCCTGAAAGACCGCACTGCCGAAGTGCGCGCCCAGGTGCCGATCCCGGTCGCTGCGTTCCTGCTCAACGAAAAACGCAACTCGATCACCAAGATCGAACTGCGCACCCGTGCCCGCATCGTCATCCTGCCGAACGATCATCTCGAAACGCCGCACTTCGAAGTGCAGCGCCTGCGTGATGACAGCCCGGAAGCCCACGTCAATCAGTCCAGCTACGAAATCGCTGCGGCCGCTGCCGAAGTGGAAGAAGTCCAGCCAGCCGCTGCGACCCGCACCCTGGTTCGCCAGGAAGCCGCCGTCAAGACCGCGCCAGCCCGTGCCAACGCACCGGTTCCGGTTGAAGCTGCTGCTCCGGTTGCAGCGCCTGCTGCCCTGCCTGAGCCAAGCCTGTTCAAGGGCCTGGTGAAGTCACTGGTCAGCCTGTTCGCCACCAAGGAAGAGCCGGTTGCTCCGGTTGTGGTCGAGAAGCCTGTGACTGAACGCCCTGCACGCAACGAAGAGCGTCGCAACGGTCGTCAGCAGAGCCGCAATCGCAACGGTCGCCGTGACGAAGAGCGCAAGCCTCGTGAAGAACGTGCACCGCGCGAAGAACGCGCCCCACGTGAAGAGCGCCAGCCGCGCGAAGCCCGTGAAGAAACGCCAGTCGTAGCCCGTGAAGAGCGTGCTCCGCGCGAAGAACGTGCACCGCGCACTCCACGCGCCCCGCGTGAAGACCGCAAGCCACGTGGCGAGCGTGAAGAACGCGTGCGTGAATTGCGTGAGCCGCTGGACGCAGCTCCTGCTGTAGCCGCTGCTGCTGCCACCGTTGCCACTGCTGAAGAACGTCCAGCTCGTCAGCCTCGTGAAGAACGTGCGCCACGCCCTCCTCGTGAAGAGCGTCAACCACGTGCCGAGCAGGCTGCTGTTGCCGGTGAAGAAGAAGAGCTGCTGTCCAACGAAGATCAGCAACAGGAAGACGGCCAGGAGAACGCCGAAGGCGATCGTCCACGCCGCCGCTCCCGTGGTCAGCGTCGTCGCAGCAACCGTCGTGAGCGTCAACGTGACGCCAACGGCAATGAAATCGAAGGCTCGGAAGAGACCGGCGAAGCTACCCCAGCCGCTACCGGCGAACCGACTGGCGCCGAACTGGCTGCCGGCCTGGCCGTCACCGCTGCGGTTGCCAGCTCGGTCATCAGCGCGCCTGCTGAAGCCCAAGCCAACGAGCAAGCTGAAGCCGCTACCGCTGCCATCCAGGAAAACACAGTGGTAGAGACGCCAGTCGTCGAAGCCCCGGTGGTTGAAGCTACGACTCCGGTCGAAGCGCCAGTTGTTCCGGAAGTGGAAGTCGCGCCGGTTCGTCACGTTCGTGAAGTTCGCGAGCCTCAGCCTGTCGCTGAAGTGGTTGCCGAGCCTGAGGTTGTGGTTGAACCACAGCCAGTGGTTGAAGCGGTTGTTGAAGCACCGGTTGCCGAGCCAACCCCGGAAGTGCGTGAAGTTCGCGAAGAACAGACCGCCTTCCAGTGGACCGCCGAGCCAGCTCCAGTGGCTGAAGTAGTCGAAGCTCCAGCACCGGCTCCCGTCGTCGAAGAAGCTCCAGCGCCAGTCGCTGAAGTGGTTGTCGCCGCGGAACCTGTTGCCGTTGTTGCCGAGCCTGCGCCCGTGGTTGAAGCACCCGTGGTTGCCGAAGTCGCCGCTCCGGTGGTTGAAGCCGCTCCGGTCAGCGCCCTGACCGAAAACGGTCGTGCGCCGAACGACCCGCGTGAAGTGCGTCGTCGTCGCAAGGAAGCTGAAGCAGCTGCCGCTGCTGCCAAGGCTGCTGCCGAAGCAGCTCCAGCCGTCGCTGAAGTGGTCGAAGCAGCTCCTGCTCCGGTTACCGAAGCCGTGGTTGAGCACACTGCCCCTGTCGTCGACGAGAACGTGCGTTCCGTTGAAGAAGTGGTAGAGCACCAGCCTAAAGCCCTGGAAGAAGAGCACGAGCCTAAACCCCTCGTCTGATTCCATCGGCCACTAAAAAGCCCCGCCTGAGTGATCAGGCGGGGCTTTTTTATGTCTGCCTATCAGCTAGCGATAGCTCAGCAAAGGAGGCACGTCCACATCCCACAACACACCGGGATCATCTACCGCCACGTCCTTTAGCGACGCATGGGCAAACAGTGGCTTTGCTCCACGATCACCCGTCAGCGCCATTAACGCCGGGCCGAACGAACGGCCAAACCCTACGGGATGCCCGTACTGGCCTGCGTGCACCGGCACACTGATATCGTCTTCTTCAAGGCCTGCCATCACCTGCTCGATACTCGTGGACAGGATGAACGGCATATCTCCCAGCACCACCAGCCAACCGGCAGACGGCCCGCTGGCCGCCACCGCCGCGGCGATGCTGTCGCCCATGCCCGGCGAGCGCAAAAGCAGCACTTCGCAACCGTGCACTTTTGCCAGGCGGATGACCTCCGTGCGATCCGGCGACGTCACCAGCCAACGCCTGCTAACCGTCGGCGGCAAATTCACCAGCACCTGTTCGATCACCGGCCGCGTGATGCCATCCCGGCCCACGCAAGGCGCCAGCAACTTGTCCTGATCCGCGCCCGCCTCGGCCCGAAAACGACTGCCCTGCCCCGCCGCCAGGATGATCGCGGTGACGCCCGTCAACTGACTGCTGCCTGCAGCGGCCTTTTCTGCAACAGATCAATCCCGTTCTTGATGGCGACGATTTCTGCCATCAACGACAAGGCGATCTCCGCCGGTGTGTGGCTGCCGATATGCAGACCGATAGGGCCATGCAACCGCGCAATGGCCTCCGCACTCAACCCCAGCGCCGCGAGGTTCTCCCGGCGTTTCTGGCTGTTGACCCGCGAACCCAGGGCGCCAATATAGAACGCCTTGGAGTTGAGGGCCGTCAGCAGCGCCATGTCATCCAGGCGCGGGTCATGGGTGAGCGCGACGATGGCGGTGCGTTCATCGGTCTGGATATTCAGCACCGCTTCATCCGGCATGCCCGGCACAAAGCGCCCGTGCTGCTCTTCCCAGCCATAGACAAACTCCTGGCGCGGGTCGCAGATCAACACTTCGAAATCCAGCAACCGCGCCATTTCCGCCACATAACGTGACAGCTGGCCTGCACCGATCAGCAGCAGGCGCCAGCGCGGACCATAAATCGCTCGCAATCGGTCACCGTCGAAGGTGACCGTATCGGTCTTGCTCGCACCGCTCAGCACCACCTCACCGGTGGCCAAGTCCAACTCGCGGGCGACTATCTCGTGCGCCTCGCAACGCGCCAGCAGTTCAGCGACCCAACCCGGATCGCCCACCCGCTCCTCCGTCAGGCGCAAGGTGCCGCCACAGGGCAGGCCAAACCTTGCGGCCTCATCGCGGGTTACGCCATAGGTCACGAGCTGTACTGGCGGCCCGTCATCAGGCAACCGGCCATCCTGCAAACGGGCGATCAAGTCGTCCTCAATGCACCCGCCCGACACCGAGCCAATCACCACCCCATCGCCACGCAAAGCCAGCATGGCCCCCGGAGGGCGCGGCGCGCTGCCCCACGTCTGGACCACGCTGTACAGCACCACCCGCTGCCCGGCGCGGCGCCATTCCAGCACGCTGCGCAATACATTCAGATCGACACTGTCCATCAGGCGTTCGCCTCCTGCCAATCTTCCATGAGCTGATAAAAATATTGATAGTCAGCTAAGTTAACTCAGCGGAAATAAAAAAGCCCTGCAATGCAGGGCTTGGTGCGTCAAAAAACAAGCTTAGTTCAATAGCGATTGGGCTCCATTTCCAGCACAACCTGGAAACGCTTTTCGATGTCCTGCTGGATACGTAGCGCCAGGCCGGCAATGTCCTGGCCGGTGGCCGCGCCGTAGTTCACCAGCACCAGTGCCTGCAAGCGATGCACACCGGCGTCTCCCTCGCGAAAGCCCTTCCAGCCAGCCTTGTCGATCAGCCAGCCGGCGGCCAGTTTCATCTGCCCATCGGCCTGAGGGTAAGCCACCAGGTCCGGGTATTGACGCTGCAACTCGGCGGCCAGCGCCTGGGACACCAGCGGGTTCTTGAAGAAGCTGCCAGCATTGCCGAGTACCGCCGGGTCCGGCAGTTTCTCGCTTCGAATACTGCAAATGGCCCGGCTGACGTCGCTGGGGGTGGCCTGCGTAATGCCTTGCTCGGTCAGGCGCTGTTGCACCGGCCCGTACTCAAGCTTCAGGTGCACGGCGCGACTCAAGGCAAAGCGCACCCTAAGGATCAGCCAGCGGCCGGTTTCGTGCTTGAACAGGCTGTCGCGGTAGGCAAAGTTGCACTCGGCCAGGCTGAAATCCCGCAGCTCGCCGGTCTGGCGGTCGAGGGCGGTCAGGCCGGCAAACACGTCCTTGATCTCCACCCCGTAGGCGCCGATGTTCTGCATTGGTGCGGCACCGACCGTGCCCGGAATGAGGCTGAGGTTTTCCAGGCCGGAAAAACCCTGGGCCAACGTCCACAGTACAAAGGGATGCCAGGCCTCGCCGGCTTCGGCTTCGACCACGACGTGCACGCCGTCATCCTGCACTACCCGAATGCCGTGGCTGGCCATGCGCAGCACCAGCGCGTCGATGTCCTGGGTCAACAGCAAATTGCTGCCACCACCAATCACCAGCAATGGCAGCTGTTCCCCGGCGGCGTAGGCCAACGCCTCACGCACGTCCGCGTCGTTGTGGGCCTCGGCAAACAGCCGGGCACGCACGTCGATGCCAAAGCTGTTGAACGGCTTGAGGGAAACCTGTGCCTGCACCTGCAACGTCATAACCGGCCCTTCAATTCAATCACCAACAAGTCACAGGCGCGCTCGATCAGGTCGAGGACAGTTTCGAAGCCCTGGTCGCCTTCGTAGTAAGGGTCCGGCACCTCATCCACCACCGAGTCGTAACGGCGCAGGAACAGGTCCAGGTCCGCCTTGCCCTGGGCCGGCTGCATGGCCTTGAGGTTGCGCAGGTTGCTCTGGTCCATGGCCAGGATCAGGTCGTAGCGGGAAAAGTCCGCACGCGACACCTGCTGTGCACGCTGGGCCGACAAGTCGTAGCCACGCTGCAGCGCCGCTCGCTGGCTGCGCTTGTCCGGCGGGTTGCCGACGTGCCATTCACCGGTGCCGGCCGACGCCACTTCAACCTGATCAGCCAGGCCGGCTTCACGCAGTTTGTGACGCAACACGCCTTCTGCCGTGGGCGAACGGCAGATATTGCCCAGGCAGACGAACAGAACCTGCATCAGGCCCCCAGCAGGCGACGGACGCGCTCGAGGTCTTCAGGGGTGTCGACACCGGCCGGGGGTGCTTCCAGGGCATCGCCCACGTGAATGCGCACGCCGTGCCACAGGGCCCGCAGTTGTTCCAGGGATTCGGTGTTTTCCAGCCAGCACGGCCCCCAGCTGACGAAGTCATGCAGGAAACCGGCGCGGTAGGCGTAAATGCCGATGTGGCGGCGGTAAGGCACGCCAGCCGGCAGCACGTCCGGCTCTTTGGCGAATGCATCCCGCGCCCACGGCAAGGTGGAGCGGCTGAAGGTCAGCGCCAGGCCATTGATGTCGCTGACCACTTTCACCACGTTGGGGTTGAACAGGGTCTCGATGTCTTCAATCGGCTCGGCCAGGGTCGCCATGCGGGCTTCGCCATGGGCTGCCAGGTTGGCTGCGACCTGATCGATCACGCAGGGCGGAATCAACGGCTCGTCGCCTTGCACGTTGACCACGATAGCGTCGGCCGCCAGCCCCAGCTTGGTGGCCACTTCGGCCAGGCGGTCGGTGCCGGAATTGTGGTCTTCACGGGTCAGCACCGCTTCGGCGCCAAAGCGTTTGCAGGCCTCGATGATGCGCGGATCATCGGTGGCCACCACCACCCGCTCGGCGCTGCTTTTGCAGGCCTGTTCCCACACCAGCTGGATCATCGGCTTGTCGCCGATCAGCTGCAGCGGTTTGCCGGGCAGGCGAGTGGAGGCGTAGCGGGACGGGATGACAACGGTGAAGGCGGTGGTCATTTATCCAGGCGCTCGTCGGTGGTCAGGGTGCGGGCTTCGCTTTCGAGCATTACCGGAATGCCATCACGGATCGGGTAAGCCAGGCCGGCGCCCTTGCTGATCAGCTCGGTTTTGTCGGCGCTGAGCTTGAGCGGGCCTTTGCAGATCGGGCAAGCAAGGATATCGAGCAGTTTGGTGTCCATGAGTGTGTCCTGGAGAGCAGCGTTTTAAGGCAAAAGGCGGGCGGGCAGCAAGCGCATCAACTGCGTGTCGAACCAGGCGACAAACGCCGGTGACGGTGCCGCGTCCACCGCAAGGTACCACCAGTCGGGCCTGGCAAAGGCGCGGCACTTCACCGCGTCCTTTTCAGTCATGACCAACGGCAGTGCCGGTGTGAAATTCAAGACCTCGGCGCTGTAGGGCGCGTGGTCGGCAAAAGCATGGGGTATTGGGCGCCAGTGTAGCGTTTCAAGGGTGTTGAAGAAACGTTGCGGGTTACCGATGCCGGCCACCGCATGCACCTGCTGCCCCACCGGGAAGTGATCCACGGGTTTGCGCTCGCCGGTGTGCAGGTTGACCAGCGTGGTGGGCAGCAGACGGAAGGCAAAGCCATCCTCGCGGTCAGCGCCTGCGCCGTTGTAAAGCAGCGCATCGACGCTCTGCAAACGCTCGGCCGGCTCGCGCAACGGGCCTGCCGGCAGGCAACGACGATTGCCGAGCCCACGGGCGGCGTCAATCAACACCAGCTCCAGGTCACGGGCCAGGCGGTAATGTTGCAGGCCGTCGTCGGAAAGAATCAGGTCCAGGGTTTCGCTGGCCAGCAGCGCTTTTACGGCGCGACTGCGGTCGGGGTCGATCATCAGCGGTACGCCGCTGCGTTGTACGATCAACAGCGGTTCATCCCCCGCCACCGCAGCGGTATCACTGGCTTCAACGCGCCATGGAAATTGTGGCGGTTTTGCGCCATAACCCCGGCTGACCACGCCGACGCGCAAGCCGCTGCGCTGGCAATGGTCGATCAGCCAAAGAATCAGGGGGGTCTTGCCGGTGCCACCGACGGTGATATTGCCGACGACCACAACCGGCACCGGCGACTGATAGATCTCGCCCTCGCCCGCCAGGAACCGCGCGCGTTTGCGCTGCACCACACGGCGATAGAGGGATTCCAGCGGCTGCAGCAACGCCAGCGCCGGATGGCCTTCGTACCAGGCCTTGAGCAAACGATCGGTGATGGCCATCAGGGTTGGCTCGCCGCCTCGACGGTGGTCATGCGCAAATGGCTGAAGCCGAGCTTGCCGGCAGCGTCCATCGCAGTGATCACGGCCTGGTGCTTGGTGTTGCCATCGGCACTGATGGAAAGTGGCAGGTTGGTATCGCCACCCGACTCTTTCTGCAGTGCCTCCATCAGGCTGGCCAGGTCGTTTTTCTCCAGCAACTGGTTATTCACCGAGAACACGCCGTCGGCACTGATGGCGATGTCCAGTTGCTTGGCCTGTTGGTCTTCCGCCGGCGAGCCGCTGACGGCTTCCGGCAGGTCGACCCGCAGCTGGGTTTCCCGGGTAAAGGTGGTGGTGACGACAAAAAACAGCAGCAGGATAAACACGACGTCGATCAATGACGCCAGGTTGATATCAACGTTTTCCCGTTGCTTGCGGCGAAATTTCACGCGTTGCCCTCAACCAGGTCCACATCACGGTCGCCCTGCACCACCTCCACCAGCTTGATGGCCTCCTGTTCCATGCCCACCACCAGCTCGTCGATGCGCCGTTGCAGGAACCGGTGGAAGAACACCGAAGGAATACCGACCATCAGGCCCGCCGCCGTGGTGATCAGGGCCTTGGAAATACCACCGGCCAGCACTGCGGCGTTGGTGGTCATGCCCGAGCCCATGAAGGAGCTGAAAATATCGATCATGCCCAGCACCGTGCCGAGCAGGCCGAGCAACGGCGCCATGGCGGCGATGGTGCCCAGGGCATTGATATAGCGCTCCAGCTCATGGATGACCCGGGCGGCGGCCTCTTCAATGCATTCCTTCATGATCTCGCGACCATGCTTGGAGTTGGCAAGGCCGGCGGCGAGGATTTCACCCAGGGGCGAGTTGGCCCGCAGCTCCTTGAGTTTTGCCTTGTCGAGCTGCTTGTTCTTGATCCAGCCCCAGACCTGGCCCAGCAGGTGGTCAGGTGTTACACGGCTGGCACGCAGGGTCCACAGGCGTTCGGCGATGATGCCGAGTGCGGCGATGGAACTCAAAATGATCGGCAACATCATCCAGCCGCCGGATTTGACCAATTCCCACACAGTGAATGTCCCCTTGAAAAAGTGCGCCACTTTACCATAAGGGTCCGGTGGAAGGGCTGGCCTGCCCCAGCGCATCCTGTCGCAGGGGCCGGTCTTTGGTAACGCTGTTTTGCGGCGGGTGCTCACGCCAGAAACGCCGCTGGCTGCGCGCGGCCACGGGCGGCTGGAAGGAGCCCAGTTGCAGGCGAAGCGCGCCTTGTTCGGCACTGTCGTAAATCGCAGCGCCCACCGCCTGGTAACGCTCCAGCACTTGAGGATGGGGGTGGCCAAAGGCATTGCTGCGGCCCCGGGAAATCAAAACGGCCTTGGGCGCAAGCCGCTGTAGAAATGGCCCCGACGACGAACTGCGGCTGCCATGGTGGGGCGCCTGCAACCAATCGACAGGGGCGCCCAAAGGCGTGGCCAGTAACGCCAGCTCGGCTTCACGGTCAATATCCCCGGTCAGCAACAACCGCTCGCCATTGGCCTGCACCCGCAACACACAGGACATCTGGTTACCGTCCGTCGCATCAGGCCATTGCCACAATTCGAACGTCACGCCATCCCATTCCCATTGCTCGCCGCTGACACACGCTTGAGTACCGAGCGCCGCCGGTAGCCGCTCGGTCTCACCGCCCACCACACGCTTGATCGGCAGCCCCTGGGCGACAGCCAACGCACCACCGGCATGATCGGCGTCGGCGTGACTGAGCAGCATCAGGTCCAGCCCGGTGACACCCAACTTGCGCAACGCGGGCAGCACGACACGAGCGCCGAGATCGAACTCGCCGGACCGTGGCCCGGCGTCATACAGCAGCACGTGGTTGCGGGTCCGCAGGATGATCGACAACCCTTGGCCGACATCCAGTTGCACCACCTCGACCCGCCCGTGAGGTACCGACTCCCGAGGTGGAAACACCGCCAGCAGCAACATCGGCCAGCCCAACAGTCGAAACGGGACGCCCTTGGGCAGCAATAACAGCAATGCCCCCAACACGCTGACCAGCCATAACCCCACGGGCACTTGGGCCGGGAGCCAGGCCGGCACGTACTGCGCCAGCAGCGCCAGGGCGTTGAACAGCCAATCCAGCGTGCCGCCCGCCAGCCACAACAAACCCTCACCTATATAAGGCAACGGCAATAACGCCGTCCCCAGCAGCGCCAGGGGCAATACCACCAGGCTGATCCACGGCACCGCCACCAGATTGGCCAGCGGCCCGCTCAGGCTGATGGGCAGGCCGAGCACCAGCAGCAGCGGAAGCAGACCGATGGCAATCAACCATTGGGCACGGGTCCAGGCCTGCCAGGCACTCCAGGGGCCGAGTCGACCGCTGAACGCCAGGATCAGCACCGCGACGGCCGCAAAAGACAGCCAGAACCCCGGTTTCAGGCTCGCCAGCGGTTCGAGGACCAGCACTGCGTTCAGCGCCAAGAGCAGCGGCCACCAGATCCCCAGGTGGCGAAACCTCAGCCGCCACAGCAGGACCAATCCCACCATCACGCAAGCCCTTTGCACCGGCACCTCGAAGCCCGCCAGCAAGCCGTAGCCCAGCGCAGCAGCGAACGCCAGCCCGCAGGCCCAGGGCAGCCACGGCAACGGTTTCGGCCAACACCCGTAGCGCGCCAGACCGGCGACCAGGCCATAGATCAACCCCGCCAGCAGGCCGATATGCTGGCCGGAAATCACCAATAGATGAACGGTGCCGGTGTCTTGCAGAACCCGCCAATCCTCGGCGGCCAAGCCTGAACCATCCCCAAGCACCAACGCTGCCAGGCCCGCCTCTCGCCCCTGGGCATCCACCGCCAGCAGCCGCTTGCGAATCCCGTCGCGCCAGGCATGTCGCGCAGGCGCCAGCCGCTGGCCGTCCTTGACCGAGCCGGTGGCGCCGATCCGCTGGGCCAGCAGCCAGGCTTCATAGTCAAAGCCCTCGGTATTGAGCAAGCCGGAAGGACGTTTGAGGGTGACGGCCAGTCGCCAGCGCTCGCCACTCTGAACCGGCGGCCCGCCGCGCCACGACACCCGAATACGCTTGGGCAGCAGGTCCTTGCGTGACCGGCTGTCGGTCAGTTCGAAGCGCACACCGTCAGCCGTCTGCTGCGGCAGCCCGGTCACACGCCCTTCCAGCCAACGGGTCTGGCCATCCAGACGCGGCGCCAGCCGGTCATCCAGTGCCCACTGCGCACTGAGGCACGCCCAGCCCAACCCGAGCAGGAAAAACGCCAGCGGATAGGTGCGAAAAGGCAACAGCATCAGGGCCAGCACCGGTATCAACAGCAACCAGCCGCTGGACGGCAACGCGGGTAAAAAGCGCAAGGCGAGCAGCCCCAACGCCAGTGCGAACATCCCTGTTCTCATGGATCTTTCCTTGAAAGCGACCCAATGAGTCTTAGCAGGGCTACCGATGCGGCCTATTATTATTTGTCACAAAGTCTGAATTTCCCGTTCGTAGAATGCGGGCATACTTGCCCCTCGAACTGACCTGGACCCCTTATGCCACGGCGCTTATTCAAACGGTACATGCCCGATCCGACCAGCATTCGGGAACACAAGTCCTTACGCTTTCTCGGCAAATTGCTGCATGACCCGAACCTCTGGCACCTCAATCGGCATTCGGTCGCGCGGGCCATGGCGGTGGGCCTGTTCGCGGCATTTATCCCTATTCCCTTGCAGATGCTGCTGGCCGCGGTCCTCGCCATCGGCGTGCGCGGCAACATGCCGATTGCCGTCAGCCTGGTCTGGCTGACCAACCCGCTGACCATGCCACCGGTGTTCTTCTGCACCTACATGACCGGCGCCTGGCTGATGAACGTGCCACCCCGCAGCCTGCCCGATGAGTTGACCTGGGAATGGATCAGCGGGCAGTTGTCGACGCTCTGGCAACCCTTCCTGCTGGGCTCGGTGGTATTGGGGCTGGTGATGGCGGCGCTGGGTTATTGCCTGACCATGGGCTACTGGCGCTGGTGGGTGGCCCGCCAGTGGAAACGACGCAAACAGCGCAGGCTGTAGGCGTCAGCGGGCGAGCAAGCGCATATGCACGCGCAATCCCTGCCCGGTGTTTTCCGCCCACAGGCTGCCGTCCTGACGCTGCACGGCGTTGCGCGCAATGCTCAAGCCCAGGCCAAAGCCGCCGTCGCCGGGACGTGAACCGTCCAGCCGGATGAACGGCGCAAAGATCCGCTCCAGCTCCAACTCATCAATCCCGCCGCCCTGGTCCTCCAGCCACAAGTGCCACTCATCGCCCTCGCGCTCGCCGCCCAACTGCACTGTGCCGTTTTGCGGGGAATGGCGGATCGCATTGCGCAGGATATTTTCCAGGGCCTGGGCCAGCAGGTTCAGATGGCCACGTACCCAGCAGTCAGCACCAAGCTCGCACTGCAAGCGTGACGGCGACCAGCCACTTTCAAAACAGGCGTTTTCCCGAAGCATGTCCCACAGCGCTTGCACCTGGATGTCTTCCTTGGGCAGCGGCGCGCGTTCAGTGTCGAGCCACGCCAGTTGAAGGGTGTCTTCC
Source organism: Pseudomonas sp. PAMC 25886 (assembly GCF_000242655.1). Lineage (NCBI taxonomy): Bacteria > Pseudomonadati > Pseudomonadota > Gammaproteobacteria > Pseudomonadales > Pseudomonadaceae > Pseudomonas > Pseudomonas sp. PAMC 25886. Next base: position 71,673 of record NZ_AHHC01000007.1, on the reverse strand, counting down.
ACCAGCCGCTGCATGCCGTCGATTTCCCTTCCCAGGCGCTCGCGCAGTTGGGTCAGGTCCTGCTCGCTGTCGCTGGCCACGCGCAAGCGACTCAACGGCGTGCGCAACTCGTGGGACAGATCCCGCAGCAGTTGCTGCTGGAGCGCCACGGTGCCTTGTAGGCGTTCAGACATCTGGTCAAACGCGCGACCCAACTCCCCCAGTTCATCCTGGCGGCTGGTGGTGTCGCGGGAAAGCCGGGTACTCAGCTGATCAGCGCGCCAGGCATTGGCCTGCTCGCGCAGGTGGTTGAGGGGCATGATCAACAACCGGTAAAGGCCGATGCACAGCAACAGGGTGAACAGCCCGGGAATCACGCCATTGGTCACGATTCGCCAGAACAACTGGTGTTGGCCGGGCATAAAACGCCTTGGCAACTCGATCACCAGAGACCCTGCACCCGGGTCGAGCGGGAACGGGATTTTCAACCATGGCAGGCCCTTGGCGTGCCGGCTGACGGGCCAGTCCAGGCCACGCAGGAAGGTCAGGCGCTGGCTTTCCTTGTCGGTCAGCGGGTAGCTGCTCAGGGATTGCAGATCGTTGCCAATGACCCCCACCCACGTACGCTCGCGCTGGCCCATGGTGTGCAGCCACTCGTCTACACCGGCGTTGCCGCCCTGGTTCCAGGCCAGTTCCGCGCCGGCCGCATAACCGCTCAGGGTGGCGCGGGCCTCGCTGGACAGAAAGGCATTCTGCTCTTCCATGTACCGGCCCCAGGACCAACTGAGCCAGATCATCAGCAAGCAGAAGGCAATCAGCAGGCAGGCCAGTTTCCAGAATAACGAGTGCTTGCCCGGCAGCCGTTTGAGCATGGCCTTAAAGCCCGTCATCGTGACCGCTCAACACATAGCCCTTGCCCCACACCGTGCGTACTTCCCGCTCGCTGTAGCCGATGGCCTTGAGCTTGCGACGTATCTGGCTGATGTGCATGTCCAGGCTGCGGTCATGGGGCGCATAGCCACGCTGAAATACGTGCTGGTAAAGGAAGGCCTTGCTGAGAACTTCCTCACTGTTGCGGTGCAGGGTTTCCAGCAGGCGATATTCGCTGCGGGTCAGCCCGGCCCATTGGTCCCGGTGAAAGACGTCAAACAGCTCATCATCGAAACGCAGGCTGCGGGCATCGCCGCGCACCGCCGCCAGCGCTGGCAGTGGCCGCCGGTCCAGGGCGACCCGGCGCAGGATCGCCTCGATGCGCACCCGCAACTCGGCCATGCTGAACGGCTTGGGCAGGTAATCATCCGCCCCCAGGCGAAAGCCGCTGATGCGGTCGGCTTCGGCGCCCAGGGCCGACATCAGGATCACCGGGATCGAATGGCTCCGGCGCAAATGCGTGAGCACCGACAGGCCGTCCATGCCCGGCAACAGGATGTCCATCAACACCACGTCGAAGCTCTGATCACGGGCCATTTGCAGGCCCTGCTGGCCATTCTGGCACCAGGTCACCCGGAAGCCACAGCGGCCCAGTTGTTCATGGACATAGGCGCCAAGCACAGGATCATCTTCAATCGCCAGGATACTGGGTAAGCCAACTGCTGCGGGATTCATTAGCGTCTGCAAGTCATTCTCAATGACTGATTATTCAAGATTGGCCCCCCATGAGCAACCGCCGCCGGGCGCCCGATGGTCCAAGGTTTGCTTCAGGTCATTAATTTGCAAGATTCCACGCCGCGCAAATGGCTACACTGCGCAGGTGGCGCGGGCCGGATGCCTGCGCGGAATTTCGACAACAGTGTGGTAGCAGGAGAGTGGCGTGCTTAGAAGAATGGGGATAAAAGGCCGCGTACTGTTGCTGACCTTATTGCCTACCAGCCTGATGGCGTTACTGCTGGGCGGGTATTTCACCTGGATGCAACTGTCGGAGCTGCAGTCGCAGTTGCTGCAACGTGGCGAGATGATCGCCGAGCAACTGGCGCCGCTGGTGGCCCCGGCCCTGAGTACCAAAAACACCGACCTGCTGGAACGCATCGCCACCCAGTCCCTGGAGCAAACCGACGTGCGCGCCGTGTCGTTCCTCGGGCCCGACCGCACGCCACTGGCCCATGCCGGCCCGACCATGCTCAATCAGCCGCCCATCGGCAACAGTTCGCACCTGTTGCAGCGCACTGGCAATGACGCGACGCGTTACCTGCTGCCGGTGTTCGGTCGCCATCGCAACCTCGCCGGTGACCTGATCCCCGACGAGTCCGACCGCCTGCTGGGCTGGGTCGAGCTGGAGCTTTCCCACAACGGCATGTTGCTGCGCGGCTACCGCAGCCTGTTCGCCAGCCTGCTGCTGATCGCCATCGGGCTGATTTGCACTGCGGCGCTGGCGTTGCGTATCAGCCGTACGATCAACGCACCGATCGGCCTGATCAAGCAGGCCGTGGCACAGCTCAAGGACGGCAACCTGGAAACCCGCTTGCCGCCCCTGGGCAGCCAGGAACTGGACCACCTGGCCTCGGGCATCAACCGCATGGCCGAGACCCTGCAAAACGCCCAGGAAGAATTGCAACACAGCATCGACCAGGCCACCGAAGACGTTCGGCAAAACCTGGAAACCATTGAAATCCAGAACATCGAGCTGGACCTGGCCCGCAAGGAAGCGCTTGAGGCCAGCCGCATCAAGTCGGAGTTCCTGGCCAACATGAGCCATGAGATCCGCACACCGCTGAACGGCATCCTCGGTTTTACCCACCTGCTGCAGAAAAGCGAGCTGTCGCCCCGTCAGCTGGATTACCTGGGCACCATCGAAAAATCCGCCGACAACCTGCTGGGCATCATCAACGAAATCCTCGATTTCTCGAAAATCGAGGCCGGCAAGCTGGTGCTCGACAGCATCCCGTTCAACCTGCGGGACCTGCTGCAAGACACCCTGACCATCCTCGCCCCGGCCGCCCATGCCAAACAGCTGGAGCTGGTGAGCCTGGTCTACCGTGACACGCCGTTGTCGCTGGTGGGCGACCCGCTGCGGCTCAAGCAGATCCTCACGAACCTGGTGAGCAACGCGATCAAGTTCACCCGCGAAGGCACTATCGTTGCCCGCGCCATGCTGGAAGACGAACAGGAAGACAGCGTGCAACTGCGCATCAGCGTGCAGGACACCGGCATCGGCCTGTCGAACCAGGACGTGCGGGCGCTGTTCCAGGCATTCAGCCAGGCGGACAATTCGCTGTCACGGCAACCTGGCGGCACCGGCCTGGGGCTGGTGATTTCCAAGCGCCTGATCGAGCAGATGGGCGGCGAGATTGGCGTCGACAGCACGCCGGGGGAAGGCTCGGAATTCTGGATCAGCCTGAACCTGCCAAAGACCCGTGACGACATCGAAGACCTGCCCTCCGCGCCGCTGCTGGGCCGCCGTGTGGCCGTGCTGGAAAACCACGAACTCGCGCGCCAGGCCCTGCAACACCAGCTGGAAGATTGCGGCCTGGAAGTCACGCCGTTCAACAGCCTGGAGAGCCTGACCAACGGCATCACCAGCGCCCACCAGACCGAACAGGCCATCGACCTCGCGGTTCTGGGCATCACCGCCAACGACATTCCGCCGGAGCGTTTGAACCAACATCTGTGGGACCTCGAACACCTGGGCTGCAAGGTGCTGGTGCTGTGCCCCACCACCGAACAGCTGCTGTTCAACCAGTCGGTGCCCAACCCCAACAGCCAGTTGCAGGCCAAACCTGCCTGCACGCGCAAACTGCGCCGTGCCCTGGCCGACCTGATCAGCCCGCGCCCGTTGCGCAGCGAACCCGGCGAGCCGTTGTCCAGTCGCGCGCCGCGGGTGCTGTGTGTCGACGACAACCCGGCCAACCTGCTGCTGGTGCAAACCCTGCTGGAAGACATGGGCGCCAAGGTCCAGGCGGTGGAAAGCGGCTACTCGGCCATCGAAGCGGTGAAACAGGAAGCCTTCGATCTGGTGTTAATGGACGTGCAAATGCCCGGCATGGACGGTCGCCAGAGCACCGAGGCGATTCGCACCTGGGAAAGTGAACGCCACGGCACACCGCTGCCCATCGTCGCGCTGACCGCCCATGCCATGGCCAACGAAAAACGCGCCCTGCTGCAAAGCGGCATGGATGACTACCTGACCAAACCCATCAGCGAACGGCAACTGGCCCAGGTGGTGTTGAAATGGACCGGGCTGGCCCTGCGCAATCAAGGCCCGGAACGCGGCGCCGAGAGTTTCGGGCAGGCCACGCAATTGCCGGTACTGGACCACGAAGAAGGTTTGCGCCTGGCGGCCGGCAAGGCGGATCTGGCGGCGGACATGCTGGCGATGCTGCTGGCATCGCTGGAGGCCGACCGGGAAGCCATTCGTATCGCCCGCGACGCCAACGACCGCAACGCCCTGATCGAGCGGGTTCACCGCCTGCACGGCGCCACCCGGTATTGCGGCGTGCCACAACTGCGCGCGGCCTGCCAACGGGCCGAGACCCTGCTCAAACAGGACGACGCCAAGGCCATGCCGGCCCTGGATGAACTGGACACGGCGATTGCCCGGCTGGCCAGCGAGGCGCGGGTCAGCGCGTAAACCTCACACAGCAAAGAGGCTTTCCTGTGGCGAGGGGGCTTGTCCCCCGTTGGGCTGCGTAGCGGCCCCCAAAAAGCGGGAGCGCTACGCACTCCAACGGGGGACAAGCCCCCTCGCCACAAAATCAGCTTTCCATCATCAAGAAGGAATATTTGATGCGCATCATCCTCTTCAGCAGCCAGACCTACGACCGCGAGAGCTTTCTCGCCCAACCGTTGCCCGAAGGTCTGCAACTGCAATTCCAACCGGCCCGGCTGAACCTCGACACCGTGGCCCTGGCCGAACACCACGAAGTGGTCTGCGCCTTTATCAATGACGACCTCAGCGCCCCGGTGCTGGAGCAACTGGCCAACGGCGGCACGCGCCTGATCGCCCTGCGCTCGGCCGGCTACAACCATGTCGACCTGGCCGCCGCCAAACGCCTGGGCCTGACCATCGTGCGGGTGCCGGCCTACTCGCCCCATGCGGTGGCCGAACATGCGGTCGCGCTGATCCTGGCCCTCAACCGCCGCCTGCACCGAGCCTACAACCGCACCCGCGACGGCGACTTCAGCCTGCATGGCCTGACCGGTTTCGACTTGGTGGGCAAGACGGTCGGCGTGGTGGGTACCGGGCAGATCGGCGCCACGTTCGCCAAGATCATGGCCGGGTTCGGCTGCCAGTTGCTGGCGTACGACCCCTACCCCAACCCGCAGGTCGAGGCCCTCGGTGCGCGCTATGTGAGCCTGCCGCAGTTGCTCGGCGAGTCACAGATCATCAGCCTGCATTGCCCGCTGACGGCGGACAGCAAACATTTGATCAACGCCCAAAGCCTGGCCCATATGCAGCCCGGCGCAATGCTGATCAACACCGGGCGCGGCGGTTTGGTGGACACTCCGGCGCTGATCGACGCGCTCAAGGACGGACAACTCGGCTATTTGGGGCTGGATGTGTACGAAGAAGAGGCCCAGCTGTTTTTCGAAGACCGCTCGGACTTGCCCCTGCAAGACGACGTACTGGCACGCCTGCTGACCTTCCCCAACGTGATCATCACCGCGCACCAGGCCTTCCTGACCCGCGAGGCGCTGGGAGCGATTGCCGGCACCACCCTGGCCAACATCGCGGCGTGGGCTGATGGGCAGGCGCAAAACCTCGTCGAAGGATGATCAGCGGTCACATAGCCGCGCCATGATGGGTCGCGGCCCGTGATAGGATGCCGCGCCTATTTGGAGGATCCATGGCCGAACACGATTTCCGCTTCAGCTTGCTGAGCCCGCAACACACCCTGATCGAATGCCGCGCCCTGGTGCCGGGCCGTTATCAGGTCACCGGCAACGGTGGCTCGATCAAGCACGGCGACGTTCTGATCGTCACCCTGCGCGGCAGTAAAACCCTGTCGATGCGCCTCACCGTCGAAGGCGATGCGCGCTACTCCATACGCCCGGCGGGCCAGTGGGTCGCCATGGCCCAGGGGCCGAAATTCGGCGAGCTGGAGATTCACACCTGGAAGGTCAACTGCGACAGCTGCGACAACGTGCTGGAGTTTGAATTCGCGGTGGAAACCAAGCTGACCAAGGAGCCGCTGCAACCGGCCGCTACTGCACGGGTTACCGAGCTGGGCTGGGCCACGATGGGTGACAAGCACCGCTGCCCGAAATGCCAGCAGGCCGCGCAATGAAAGCCGTGCTGATGCTGGCCGTGCTGGGCGCAGGCCTTGCGGGCTGCGCCAGCGATGAGGTCAAGCTCAAGCAGGATCACAGCTACGTGGTGGAATGGATCGGTGAGCGGCCGCTGATGGATTACGCGCACCTGACCGTGACCCTCGGCGCCGATGGCCGGGCTTACGGCAACGGCGGCTGCAACCACTGGTTTGCACCCTACACCCTGGACGGCGACAAGCTGAGCTTCGGCAAGGTCGGCAGCACCCGCAAACTCTGCGCCGAGGCGTTGATGGAGCAGGAACACCGTTTCTTCCAGGCCCTGCAGGGCGTACAGCGCTGGGACATCTCGCCGATCGAACAGACCCGTTTCTGGCCGGCGGACGGCAAGCCGTTGCGGTTGTGGCTGGAAGAAGGCTGATTCCTCGCTTCTGTGGGAGCTGGCTTGCCCGCGATGGCGTCACCTCGGTCTGGCTGACAGACCGAGTTGCCTGCATCGCTGGCAAGCCAGCGCCTACATTTAACCGCGCAGCGCCTTGAGCTTGGCCAACACACCCTCGGCCGTCTGCTCACCCATCAGTTGTTCGCGCACCTTGCCCTTGTCATCAATGATGTAGGTCACCGGCAAGGCTTCGCTGCGAGGAATATCGAAGATTTCGTCCGGGTTCTGCGCCAGTACGGTGAACTTGATGCCCAGTTTCTCGCTGGCGCTTTTGAGTTCTTCACCCTGGGCGTTGTCGAAGTTCACGCCGAACACCCCCACCGACTGGCCCTTGAGCTGTTCGGCCAAGGCGTTGAGTTCAGGGATTTCGGTACGGCACGGGCCACACCACTCCGCCCAGTAGTTAACCACCAGCCATTGCTTGTCCAGGCGCTCGGCGGCCACTTTCTGACCGTATTGGTCAACGCCATAATCATTGCCACAGCCGCTGAGCAGCAGTGTGCCGATGATTGCCAATGCGCCTAACAGTCGCCTCGTCATGGGGTAATCCTTCGTAAAAATGAACGTTGGCTGCGGCCTATCGCCTCTCATGGTTTAAGGACGTGGCGCAGCGCGGGTAGAATACCCGCCACCTTACGCAAGATGCGACCCGCACATGACCGATCTGACGCTTTATCACAACCCGCGCTGCTCGAAATCCCGCGGTGCGCTCGAACTGCTGGAAGCCCGTGGCCTCACACCCAACGTGGTGCGCTACCTGGAAACCCCGCTCGACGCCGCGCAATTGCAGGCCTTGCTCGGCAAATTGAAGATCAGCGCGCGACAACTGCTGCGTACCGGCGAAGACGAATACAAAACCCTCAACCTGGCCGACGCCAGCCTCAGCGAGGCGCAGTTGATTGCCGCCATCGCCGCTCATCCGAAACTGATGGAGCGCCCGATCCTCGAAACCGCCGACAAGGCCGTGATCGGCCGCCCGCCGGAGAATGTCCTGGAGCTGGTTTCGTGAGTGCGCCGTATGTGCTGGTGTTGTATTACAGCCGCAACGGCTCGGTCAGCGAAATGGCCCGGCAGATTGCCCGGGGCGTCGAGCAAGCCGGGCTTGAGGCGCGGCTGCGTACCGTGCCGGCCATCTCCAGCGAGTGCGAAGCCGTGGCGCCGAGCATTCCAGCCGACGGTCCGCTGTACTGCAGCCTCGATGACCTGCAGAACTGTTCCGGCCTGGCGCTGGGCAGCCCGACCCGTTTCGGCAACATGGCCGCGCCGCTCAAGTACTTTCTCGACGGCACCAGCAACCTGTGGCTGACCGGCGCCCTGGTCGGCAAGCCGGCGGGGGTGTTCACTTCTACCGCCAGCCTGCACGGCGGCCAGGAAACCACGCTGATGTCGATGCTGCTGCCGCTGCTGCACCACGGCATGCTGATCACCGGCTTGCCCTACAGCGAACAGGCGTTGCTGGACACCAAAGGCGGCGGCACGCCCTACGGCGCCAGCCACCACTCCGGTGCCGACGGCAAGCGTGCGCTGGATCAGCACGAGATCGCCCTGTGCCGCGCCCTCGGCCTGCGCCTGGCGAAGACCGCCGCGCTACTGGAGAACGGCCGTGGCCAGGAAGCCTAAGGTACTCCCGCCCCAGGCCTGGCTGGAGCCACGGGTCCAGGCGATGCGGGCGCTGAGCCTGCTGGCGTTTCTGGGTCTGGTGGGGTTGCTGTGCGCCTACTACCTGGTGTTCGCCGACCTGCATGGCGCGCGGCCGTGGGTGATTCTGCTGATCGAACTGGTGCCGCTGCTGTTACTGGCACCGGGGATGATTCTGGGCAGCGCGCGCGGGCATTCGTGGATGTGCTTTGTGGTGAATCTTTACTTCATCAAGGGCGCGCTGGCGGCGTATGACCCGAACCGGCAATGGTTTGGCGTGCTGGAAATGCTGGCGAGCCTGGCGGTGTTCTGCACAGCGTTGATGTATGTGCGGTACCGTCATCAGTTGAATCGGCGGTTGGCGGGGGAAGGTTTGCCTGCCTGAATGCATTTATTCAGGCAAAGCCGCAATCAATGTGGCTGGGGAGCTTGTTGTGGCTGGGGAGCTTGCTCCCTCACCACAAAAGCCCCCTCACCACAGGGTTATTTGTCGGTCTCAGTGGTTAACGGTGTAGGCCAACATCATCGACAACTGGCACATCGGCCGCCCGCTTTCGGCATGCCACTGGTTGAACGCGCCCTGTACCGTGGCCAGGTCCCGCAGGCTGGTCGGTACTTTGTCGACAATCTTCTGCGCGTTCAGCGCCGCCACCACGTCATAGCTCGGCACGAACGTGTCCTTGCCCACCATCCGCAAAAAGCGCGGCGCCGACAGCCCCCCCAACTGGTGGCCGTGCTTGCTCAGGTACTTCCACAGGCCGACGATATCGGTCACCGGCCAGTCAGCGATCAACGCCCCGAAACTGCCTTTTTCCTTCTCGACATCCAGAATCATCTGCGCATTGCGCGGCACGCTCTTGAGCTTGCCCAGGTGGCGGATGATGCGCGTGTCCTGCATCAGCCGCTCCAGGTGTTCAGCCCCCATCAGCACGACTTTTTCCGGGTCGAACCCAAAGAACACCTGCTCGAATGCCGGCCACTTGGCGTCGACCACGCTGTGCTTCAAGCCGGCGCGAAACACCCGCAGCGACAGGGTCGACAGGTAGCGGTCATCGCTGATCTTGCGCAGTTTCGCCGGGGTCAGGGGCACGGGCAGATGGGCTTCCAGCTCGGCCGCCGAACCGAAACGGTTCAGACAATATTCGTGCAGCCACTTGTAATCGCGCATGCCCTCTCCTAAGGATTGAAATGAAAACGGCGCCCAGGAGCGCCGTCTGTCAGAGCGGTGAAATGGCTCAGAGGTTCACTACGTTGACGAAGCGCGAAGCCGCACTTTCGTCGATACGCAGGCTGGTGAAGTCGAACAGGTTACGGTCGGCCAACTGCGAGGGCTGCACGTTCTGCAAGCTGCGGAAGATGCTGTCGACGCGGCCGGGAGTCTTGCGGTCCCAGTCCTGGAGCATGTCCTTGACCACCTGGCGTTGCAGGTTTTCCTGGGAGCCACAGAGGTTGCACGGGATGATCGGGAATTGCTTGAGGTCGGAGTACGCCTGGATGTCTTTCTCATGGCAGTACGCCAGCGGGCGAATCACCACGTTGCGCCCGTCGTCGGCCCGCAGCTTGGGCGGCATGGCCTTGAGGCTGCCGTTGAAGAACATGTTCAGGAAGAACGTTTCGACGATGTCATCGCGGTGATGACCCAGGGCCATCTTGGTCGCGCCGATCTCGTCGGCAAAGGTATAGAGCGTGCCCCGGCGCAGGCGCGAGCACAGCGAGCAGGTGGTCTTGCCTTCCGGGACCAGTTCCTTGACCACCGAGTAGGTGTCTTTCTCGACGATGTGGTACTCGATCCCCAATTCCTTGAGGTAGGCCGGCAGCACATGCTCGGGAAACCCCGGCTGCTTCTGGTCCATGTTCACGGCGACGATCTCGAACTTGATCGGCGCAACCTTTTGCAGGTGCATCAGCACGTCGAGCATGGTGTAGCTGTCCTTGCCGCCGGACAGGCAGACCATGACCTTGTCGCCCTCTTCGATCATGTTGAAATCGGCGACTGCCTCACCGGCCTGGCGACGCAGGCGTTTTTGCAGTTTGTTCTGGTTGACCGTAAGAGTGCCCATGGCGCTTGGATCCGCGAAAGGTGTGTGACGAAAAGCCGGGTATTTTACCGGGATGGGCGAGCGAGTTCCAATTAACAGACCCCGCCGCGATTAAGCCCAATGTTTACAGCGCAATTTGCTCTAAAGCCCTACAGTTTTTCAGGTCATCACTTCCTATACTGCGACATAAGGTCGCACATATATCCAGACCTTTCAGGCCAATTGGCCCGTGGGCGCTCCACTGGGGGGCGATGGTAATAACGACAGGAGTGACTGGCATGATCCATCACGTCGTGGGACTTTTCACCCACCCCGATCAGGAATGGCGGGAAATCCGTGGCGATAAAGAAGAAAGCATCGGCCACATGTACCTCACCCACACGCTGATCCTCGCGGCGATCCCCGCTGTATCAGCCTTTATCGGTACCACTCAGGTAGGTTGGGTGATCGGCAGCCGCGCCCCGGTGATGCTGACAGTGGAAAGCGCGTTGTGGATGACCCTCATGTCTTACGCCGCGATGCTCGGTGGCGTGGCGGTGATGGGCGCGTTCATTCACTGGATGGCCCGCACCTATGACGCCAACCCCAGCATGGCGCGCTGCGTGGCGTTTGCCACCTACACCGCGACACCGCTGTTTATCGGCGGGCTGGCCGCGTTGTACCCGCATATGTGGCTGGGGATGGTCGTCGGCACGGCCGCCATTTGCTACACGGTTTACCTGCTGTACGTAGGGCTGCCGACCTTCATGAATATCCATCCGGACGAAGGTTTTCTGTTTTCCAGCTCGGTGCTGGCGGTAGGCCTGGTGGTGCTGGTGGCGATCATGGCCTTTACCGTGATCGTCTGGGGGCTGGGCGTAGGCCCGATCTACACCAACTGACGCGGTTCAACCCGCAGGAAAAGCCACCGCAAGGTGGCTTTGTGCGTTATGCATGACCATTCGGCGCCTGACAGATTCGGATACACCCTGGTTTGCGGCATACTGGACGTCTCTGGAGATATGTACAGCATGCCCGAGCAACTCAATACCCGCGTCGAAGATTGTTTCCTGCAAGCCGAATCCTTTTTCAAACGAAGCTTCAAACGCCCCCAGGTCAGCCTCAAGCTGCGGGGCCAGAAGGCCGGTGTCGCGCATTTGCACGAGAACCTGCTGCGCTTCAACCCGCAGTTGTACCGTGAAAACAGCCAACACTTCCTTAAACAGACGGTCGCCCATGAAGTGGCACACCTGATTGCCCACCAATTGTTCGGCGAGCACATCCAGCCCCATGGCGAGGAATGGCAGTTGATCATGCGTGGGGTTTACGAACTGCCGCCGGATCGCTGCCACACCTATGAAATCCAGCGGCGGCGGGTGACGCGGTATATCTACCGCTGCCCGTGTGCCGACAGCGACTTCCCGTTTTCGCCCCAGCGTCATGGGCTGGTGAGCCAGGGGCGGCGGTATTTGTGCCGCCGGTGCCGGCAGACTTTGGTGTTTACCGGGGAAACCAGGGTGGAATAAGGGCCTCATCGCAGGCAAGCCAGCTCCCACATTGGAATGCATTTCAACTGTGGGAGCTGGCTTGCCTGCGATAGCGTCAGCCCAAGCGCTACTGAATCACCTTGGCACGCCGCAGATCGTCTATCTGCTGAGCACCGAAGCCCAACTCTGCCAACACCTCATCGCTGTGAGCGCCCAATGCCGCACCGATATGCCTGGCCGCCGGCAAGCCTTCGGAAAACTTCAGCGGACAGGCTATCTGCGCCTGTGCGGATCCATCGCCCCGCGGCACCTGGCTGATCAGCTCCCGGGCTTTCAACTGTGGGTGCTCGACAGCCTCGCTCAGGCCCAATACCGGTTCGACACACGCATCAATTCCGGCAAACAACGCACACAGCTCATCAAAGCTGCGTTTCTCGAACTCGACCTGCAGCGCCAGCTTGAGGGTTTTCTGCTGCTCGGGTTTGGGCGACAAGCCCTGCGCGGCCAACTCCGGCCGCCCGAGCGCCGTACACAACTGCTGCATAAAGGCCGGCTCCAGGCTGCCCACCGACAACCAGCGCCCTTCCCTCGAACGGTAATAGTCATAGAAGCTGCCGCCATTGAGCACCTGGTTCTCCCACGCCGGCTCCACGCCACACGCCAGGTAACCCGCGCCGGCCATGGCATTCAGGCTGAACGCGCAGTCGGTCATGCTCACATCCAGGTATTGCCCCACCCCGCTCTGCTGCCGGGCGATCACCGCCGCCAGCAAGCCGACCACCGCGTGCAACGAGCCGCCGCCCACATCCGCCAATTGCACGCCCAGGGGCAACGGGCCGCTGTCCTGACGCCCGGTGTAGCTGGCGATACCGGCCAGCGCCAGGTAGTTGATGTCATGGCCGGCGCGATCCTTGTAGGGGCCGGTCTGGCCGTAGCCAGTGATGGAGACGTAGATCAGCTTCGGGTTGATCGCCTTCAAGGCCTCGTAGCCCAGGCCCAGGCGCTCCATCACCCCGGGACGAAATTGCTCCAGCACGATGTCGTAGTCCGCCACCAACTGCCGCACGATCGCCACGGCCTCGGCCTGCTTGAGGTCCAGGGCCAGGCTGCGTTTGTTGCGATTGAGGTAGGCATGGCTGGCCGATACACCCTGGTCATGGGGCGGCAACACCCGCAGCAGGTCCATGCGCGTGGGTGACTCGATGCGCAGCACCTCGGCGCCCATGTCGGCCAGCAGCAACGAGGCAAACGGCCCCGGCAGCAAGGTGGAGAAATCCAGTACTTTGAGGGACGCCAAGGGGCCTGACATGAAGACTCCGATTCCGGTTCGATGAGTCACAGAGTAGGCAATCCCGGCAGAAAGCGGCAATCACCTTAACCAACACCAACAGTGACCGTTGTGCTCGAACAGGCATAAAAAAACCCATCCGAAGATGGGTTTTTTACACGCGGTGCAGCCTTACTTGACGGCGGTTGGGGTCGGGCCTTCGGCCACGCCCAGGTCGTCTTCTTCACGGGTCTCGGAGATACCGCGACCACCGGAAGCCAGTTCGACTTGCAGTTTGTCTTCGTCCAGTTCCTTGACCCACTTGGCCACAACCAGGGTCGCAACGGCGTTGCCTACCAGGTTGGTCAGTGCGCGGGCTTCGGACATGAAGCGGTCGATACCCAGGATCAGCGCCAGGCCGGCAACCGGCAGGTGGCCAACAGCCGACAGGGTAGCGGCCAGTACGATGAAGCCCGAACCGGTTACGCCAGCCGCGCCTTTGGAGGACAGCAGCAGTACCAGCAACAGGGTGATCTGGTGGGTGATGTCCATGTGGGTGTCAGTCGCCTGGGCGATGAACACGGCAGCCATGGTCAGGTAGATCGAAGTACCGTCCAGGTTGAAGGAGTAGCCAGTCGGGATAACCAGACCCACTACCGACTTCTTGGCGCCCAGGCGTTCCATTTTGATCAGCATGCGTGGCAGTGCGGACTCGGACGAGGAAGTACCCAGTACGATCAGCAGTTCTTCACGGATGTAGCGGATCAGTTTCAGGACGCTGAAGCCGTGAGCGCGGCAGATGCCACCCAGCACGATCAACACGAACAGGATGCAGGTGATGTAGAAGCAGATCATCAACTGGCCCAACTGCACCAGCGAACCTACACCGTAGGCACCGATGGTGAACGCCATGGCGCCCAGGGCACCGAGTGGCGCGAGCTTCATGATCATGTTGATGATGTTGAACATCACGTGGGCGAAACGATCGATGAAGTCCAGCACCGGCTTGCCGTAGGCACCCAGGCGATGCAGGGCGAAACCGAAGATCACCGAGAACATCAGCACTTGCAGGATGTCACCGGTGGCGAACGCGCCAACGATGGTGTTCGGGATCACGTTCAGCAGGAAGCCAACGATGCTCTGGTCTGCACCGGCAGTCACGTAGGCCGCGACTTTCGAAGCGTCCAGGGTAGCCACGTCGATGTGCATGCCGGCGCCCGGTTGCACAACGTTGACCACGACCAGGCCGATCAGCAGGGCGATGGTGGAAACGATTTCGAAGTACAGCAGCGCGTAGCCGCCGGTTTTGCCGACCGATTTCATGCTTTGCATGCCAGCGATGCCGCTGACAACGGTGCAGAAGATGATCGGGGCGATGACCATTTTGATCAGCTTGATAAAGCCGTCACCCAGTGGCTTGAGGGCCACGCCGGTCTGCGGGTAGAAGTGACCGAGCAAAATACCGATAACGATTGCAACGATCACCTGGAAATACAGGGATTTGTACAGTGGCTGACGAGTCGTCATTGCAAAGTTCCTCAATCGTCTCGTGTGGCAAATATCCGCCATTGCCCACGACACTTGAATTGCGAACCCTCCTGCACTGGAGGGATTTGTTGTTTGAGAGCCCGCTCAAGGCCGGTCTCCCTGCGCTCTGTATCGCAAGCGTCGTGCCACATTTGCTGAAAACCGCTGAAGGCCTTTAGACATCAGCGCTCGGGGGATTTTCAGCTTCAGACAGCGCCTACAGACAGTGGCGGGTTTCCGCCTACCCGCCCGATCTCGTCCTACAATTTGGCGGATATCCGCCTTGTTGCCCCCGCACAGGATGGCTAACATCCGCCACTCAATGGACGAGGCCCCTCATGCGTGAACGTACCATCGCCAGTCACTACGCCCGGGCCGCCCTCGGCGGTGCGCGCCGGGCCGGTTTCGATTACTCGGGCCTGCTGCAGCAAGTGGGCATTACCCCGGAATTGCTGAGCGAGCCCCGCGCCCGCATCGCCCCGGAACAATTCACCCGGCTGCTGCAGATGCTGTGGTTGGCGCTGGATGACGAATACCTGGATTTCGCCGAAGGCCCGAGCAAGCGCGGCACTTTCGCCATGATGTGCCACGCGCTGATTCATTGCCGCACCCTGGAGAAGGCTCTGGAACGCGGTCTATTATTTTATAGCCTATTCCCGCAGGGTCCGCGCTGGCGCCTGACGCGCGAGGGGGAAATGGCCCGCTTGAGCCTGGATGATTCGCAACTCTGGGACCCGGATCACTTCCTCAGCGAATGCCTGCTGGTGATCTGGCATCGCCTCGGCAGTTGGCTGATCGGCCAGCGTATCCGCCTGGACCAGGCCACCTTCAGCTACCCGATGCCGCCCCACGCCACTGAGTACGACTTGCTGTTCCCCTGCCCGCAGGTGTTTTCCGCGCCCACCAGCAGCCTGGTGTTTCCGAGCCGCTATCTGAGCCTGCCGCTGTTGCAGGACGAGCGCACCCTCAAGCATTTCCTCGAACGTTCACCGGCCGACCTGTTGTCACGCCCGGATGAAGGCGACAGTTTGAGCAGCCAGTTGCGGCGCTTGTTAAGCCGCGACCGCACGCCCTGGCCCGACCTGGAAGCCGTCGCCCAGCACCTGCATATCAGCCCACAGACCCTGCGTCGGCATTTGCGGGAAGAAGGCACCAGCTTTCAGGCACTCAAGGATGAACTGCGCCGGGACATTGCGATTTATCATTTGGGACGGGCGGATTTGTCGCTGCAGGAAATCGCCGAGCAGTTGGGGTTTTCCGAACCGTCGGCGTTTCATCGGGCGTTCAAGAAGTGGACCGGGTTGACGCCGGGGGCCTATAGAGCACAAGAGAGTTAGATAAGCGTTGCCAGTACCCGCCTCATCGCGGGCAAGCCCGGCTCCCGCAGTTTGATTTGTGGACACAGTCACAATGTGGGAGCTGGCTTGCCTGCGATGAGGCCGGTGCAGCCATAAAGATCACACGGCCGGAAAGTGAATCTTGAACGCGGCCCCCCCTAGCGGTGAATCCCCCAGGGTCAACCGTGCGCTGTAGCTTTCAATGATGTCCTTGACCACCGCCAGGCCAATGCCCTGCCCCGGATGCTGGCGGTCGAGCCGCTCGCCTCGTTGCAGGATGCGCGCACGCTGGTCCGGCGGCACGCCGGGGCCGTCATCTTCGATGCACAACTCGGTGCCTTCCAGGCTTTCCTGCAAGCTGATGCGCACTTCGCTCAGGCACAGGCGGTAGGCGTTTTCCAGCAGGTTGCCGAGCAGTTCCAGCAAGGCGCCCTTCTCGATCGGCACGTCACAGTCGTCCGGCAAATCGAAAGCCACCTTCACACCCTTGTCGCGATAGACCTTGTCCAGGGTGTCGCACAGGCTTTGCAGCACCGGCTCCAGCCGCACCTGGTGACGCACCAGGCCACTTTTACGCAGGCTGGCGCGTTGCAGTTGGTAGCTGATCTGCTGGCTCATGCGCTCGATCTGCGATTGCAGCACCCAGGCCTGGTCCCGGTCTTCGGGGCGCTGGGCCATGTCTTCGCTCACGCCCTGCAACACCGCCAACGGGGTTTTCAGGCTGTGGGCCAGGTCGTCCAGAGAATCGCGGTAACGGGTGCGTTGCTCGCGCTCGCTGTGGAGCAAGCGGTTGAGGGAG
The DNA here is from genome assembly GCF_000242655.1 of Pseudomonas sp. PAMC 25886. Classification (NCBI taxonomy): domain Bacteria; kingdom Pseudomonadati; phylum Pseudomonadota; class Gammaproteobacteria; order Pseudomonadales; family Pseudomonadaceae; genus Pseudomonas; species Pseudomonas sp. PAMC 25886. The sequence continues at coordinate 54,978 of NZ_AHHC01000007.1, read as the reverse complement.
CCGGTCAGGCGCAGCAGTTCGCGGGGGTGTTGCTCGCTGAGGCTTTCCCGGGTGCCGCCTTCGATCTCATCCAGCTCCTGGCTCAGCCGGCGCAGCGCTTGCAGGCCCCAGGTCAGGCCCAGCCACAACAGGGTGAGCAGCACCAGCAACGCGGCGCCGAAACCCAGGTAGAGGTTTTCCCGCAGGCCTTCGAGGGTCAGTTGGTATTCGCGCACCGGTTGCAGGGCGACAATACTGAATGCCGCGCTCTTGCCGCCCAGCAGCTTGACCTCGACGTCATAGACAAAAAATTCCTGGCCGTTGGCCTCGCGAATCCGTGCGAACTCGTTGCCGCGCCCGTCATAGCGCGGCTTGTAGTTGATGTTCTCTTCCTGGGTGGCACGCGAACGCCAGACCAGGTGGCCTTCGCGGTCATAGATGTAGCCCAGCAGGCGGCTGTCGGTGAGGTTGAAGCGCTCATCCGGCAACTGCGCGGGCATCAGCAGGCGATTGTTTTCAACCCGGGCAGCCGAAATCAGCGTCGTGACATCCGACGCCAGGCGCTGCTCGATGGAGTCCTGCAGGGCCAGGCTGAAGGCGCCCTGCATGGCCGGCAACAAGGCCAGCATAAACAGCACGGCCAGGGTGGTGGCCGCGAGCATCAACCGCACACGTAACGAGCGAATCAACGGCAGCGCTCATTAAACAGGTAGCCCAGGCCGCGCACGGTGTCGATCGGCTTGAACCCTGCCGGGCCTTCCAGCTTGCGACGCAGGCGGCCCACCAGCACTTCGATGACGTTCGGATCACGCTCGTCGTCATCGGGGTAGAGCTGTTCCATCAAGCGGTCCTTGGCGACCACCTGCTGATGGTGACGCATCAGGTATTCGAGGATGCGGTATTCGTAGGCGGTCAGCGCCAGCGGCTGTTCGTCGAGGGACGCCTGCTTGCGATTGAGGTCCAGCAGCAACGGCCCGGCGACGATGGTCGATTGGGTAAACCCGCTGGAGCGGCGCAGCAGTGCGTTCATTCGCGCTTCCAGTTCTTCGAACTGGAACGGCTTGACCACGTAGTCGTCGGCACCGGCGGCCAGGCCTTCGACTTTGTCCTGCCAGTTGCCGCGGGCGGTCAGGATCAGGATCGGAAACGTTTTGGCCTGGGCGCGCAGTTGGCGGATCAGGTCCAGGCCGCCCATGCCAGGCAGGCCCAGGTCGATGATCGCCAGGTCGTGGTTGAATTGCCCGGTCTGGTACAGCGCCTCCTCGGCATTGGCGACGGCCTCGACCACGTGACCGCTGTCGGTAAGGCGGGTCAACAGGTGATGACGCAGCAACGCCTCATCTTCGACAACCAGCAATTTCATAAAGCTCTCCAAGGCAAATCAACTTTCCAACTGGGGTATATCATAGCGGCCCTGCAGGTCTTGCTGGCGCAGTTTACTGCCGTTGAAGTGACCTGACAGGTTTTCATTGCCTACGCGATAGTCCGACTGCGCAGGGTGCTGGCCCAGGGACTGGCCCCAGGGGGCGGCGTGTTCGCCGGCATCTTCGAAGCTCACCCGCTGAAGCAGGCTGTAGGGCTTTTTGCTCTTCTCTTTGGAGAAACCCGCGAAACTCGCGTCAGAGGCCTGCACGCCAGCAGTGGCACTGAGCATGGTTAACGCCAACATCAGCTTCTTGATCGCAGTCATGGTGCTACCTCATACGCTTTGGCTTTGGGTACGGGGCCAGACTACGCAGACGCCCCTGAACTCCCCCTGAACACTCTCTGAACCTGGGCTGAACCGAGGCCGGCTACTGTGTAAAGAGTTATTTACGTATCCCCGGCCGCAGGCTATCCAGCGGCCTTCCAACTCGGCAAAATACCCGGCATGAATTCCCTACCTGCTTGCTGCACCCCACTTGATGCCCATTGGCCGTTGCCCGTCGCCTTGCCCGGCACGGTCTTGCTGAGCACCCGTTTTGACCCGGCCCTGCTGGCCATCGGCGACTTCCAGCGCAGCGCCGTGCCGCCGCCCGCGAGCATCCAGCGTTCGGTGGCCAAGCGGCAGGCGGAGTTTCTTGCCGGTCGGCTATGCGCGCGCGCCGCGCTGCAGCAACTGGATGGGCTCGATTGCGTGCCGGCGATTGGCGAGGACCGTGCGCCGGTCTGGCCCGCGCACATCAGCGGCTCGATCACCCACAGCACCGGCCATGCGGCGGCCATCGTCGCCCATAAGGCTCAGTGGCGTGGGCTGGGGATGGACCTGGAAAACCTGCTGACTCTGGAGCGGGCGGAACGCCTGGCCGGGGAAATCCTGACGCCGGATGAACTGCAGCGTATGGCGGCCGGGCCGCGGGAGCAGATTGCGCAGGTGGTGACGTTGACGTTTTCGGCCAAGGAGAGCCTGTTCAAGGCGCTTTACCCGATCGTGCAAAAGCGCTTCTATTTTGAGCATGCCGAGTTGCTGGAATGGTCGGATTCCGGCCATGCGCGACTGCGGTTGCTGACGGACTTGTCCGCCGAGTGGTGCCATGGCAAGGAGCTGGAGGCGCAGTTTGCGGTGGATGGCGGGCAGTTGTTGAGCCTGGTGGCCATCAGCGCCTGAAGCACCGTCATCGCAGGCAAGCCAGCTCCCACCTTTGATCGGGTTCACACTGCAAAATGTGGGAGCTGGCTTGCCTGCGATGGCCGTTTCAGGTTTTCTCTTGGTCTCTTGGCCAACTCAGGCTGAAACACGCGCCCCCCAGGTTATTGCTCTTGCTGATCAATGCCCGGCCGCCGTGCCAATAGATGATCCGCCGCACAATCGACAATCCCAACCCGTGCCCGCCCGACGCACGGGTGCGGCTGTCGTCCAGCCGCAGGAACGGTGTGAAGATCCGCTCCCAGGCACTTTCCGGCACGCCCGGCCCGTCATCTTCCACGTCGATGCGGCAGCGCACCTGGCCCACTTGGTAACTGATCAGCACGTGCCCCTGGGCATGGCGCATGGCGTTGCTCACCAGGTTTTGCAGGGCACGGTGCAGGTAGCGCGGCTCGGCTTCCACCCACGCATCGTCCCAGTGGGCCGACGACAGGCAGATGCCCCGCGCCACATTGATTTCCGGGCGCAGCGGCGACAGCTCCTCAATCACCTGATCAAGCAACGCACTGAGGTCGACCCGCTGGAAGTCCAGCGCCGGCGAACCCTGCTCCAGCCGCGCGTAGGTGAGCATTTCGTCCACCAGGCCATCAAGGTCCTGGATATCGCTGTCCATGCCTTCCATGTACTTGCGCCGCGCTTCAGGCGTGGCCGCGTCACCGATCATCTCCAGGCCGAACCGCAGGCGCGCCACCGGCGTGCGCAGTTCATGGGACACCGCACGCACCAGTTCGCGCTGGATCGCCAGCAGGCGTTGCAGGTGTTCGGCCATGCCATTAAACGCTGCGGCCAGGCGGCCGACCGAATCGGCGCCCCGGGCCGGCACCCGCACTTCCAGGCTGCCTTTGGCGATGCGCGTGGCGGCGGCTTCCAGGCCACTGAGGCGCCGCTCCAGTTGGCGCACCAATAAATAGACGATCAAGCCGATCAAGGTCAGGCTGATCAGCGCGATCAGGATCAGCCATTGCGCCGGGTATGGGTTCATCTGGTACAGCGGGCCGATTTCCAGGACCCACGGCGTGCCGACCATGCCGGCAAACACCCGGATCGAGTCGCCCCCCTTGCCCAGGGCCATCACGGTATCGCCTTCGGACACCCGGCGGCGCTGGTCATCATCCATATCCGCCTGATCGAGCGTCACCAGGTGCATCTCGAAACCAAAGCCCTTGGCCTCTTTCAGGTCGGCGAGTTTCTGCGGCTGCTCGGCCACCGGGAAACGCACCAGCTCATCGGCCAGCAGGTAAATAGTCGCGCGGGCCAGCTGTTCGCTGATTTGCTGCACTTCACCGGTGAGCAACAGTTGTTCCTGGTCGCTGACCAACCGCAGCACCCTCGCTGCGTGAGGCCCGGTTTGCTCCACCAGCACCTGGCCGCGTTGCAGGCGGGTGCGCTGGCTCAGGTCCAGGTGCGCTTCGGCCACGGTCTGCAACTCCAGCGGGATGCCCAGCAAGCGCTCCCACACCGCCAGGGCGCGGCGGCGCTCGATGGCGCTCATGGGTTGCAGGTTGTCGCCCATCAGCGCGAAGGTGCCGTGGGCCAGGCGCTCGCGGTACTGGCCGCTGCGCACTTCATTGAGCAGGTGCAAGGCCAGTACGCCGAGCAACGCCACCAGAATCAGCGCCGCGCACATGCCGCCGTAGATGCGCAGGAAGATCGAGTTCACGGCGTAAGGTCAGCAGCAGCTTCGGGGACGAACAGGTAGCCCTTACTGCGAATGGTCTTGATCAGCCGCGGGTGAATCGGGTCGTCGCCGATTTTCGGGCGGATCCGCGAGATGCGCACGTCGATGGAGCGGTCCTGGCCGTCATAACCAATGCCGCGCAAGGCGGTGAAGATTTCTTCCCGGGACAGGATCCGCCCGGCATTCGCCACCAGCAGCCACAGCAGGTCGAATTCGGCACTGGTCAGCTCGATGCCCCCTTCGTGCAGCCAGGCTTCACGCAGGGCGTTGTCCACCACCAGCGGGCCGAATTGCAGACGCCGCTGTTTTTCGGGCGTGGCCGGCTCGACGCTTTCGCTGCGCCGCAGCAGGGCCTGGATCCGCGCCAGCAACAGGCGTGGGCGTACGGGCTTGCACACATAGTCGTCGGCGCCCATGTCCAGGCCCAGGACCTGGTCCATGTCATCGGTACGCGCCGTCAACATCAGGATTACCCCGTCGTAGCGCTCGCGCACCTTGCGGCAGATGCTCAGGCCGTCTTCGCCGGGCAACATCAGGTCGAGGATCACCAGGTCTGGTTGCTCGGCGATGATCCGCGCCGCCGCGAGGGCGCCGTTGCCTTCCACCGACACCCGCAGGCCGTTGCTCTCCAGGTAGTCACGGGTCAACTCGGCCAGTCGTTCGTCGTCCTCGACAATCAATACCTGCCAGGCTTCTTGCTCCATGCGTTACCTCGGTTCTCATTATTGTAGGAGCGGGCTCGCTCCTACAGTTGTCATGTGGAGTGAACAAGATATCGCGTGAATTAAAGGACGATTGTAGCCATGAGCCAGCCCTCTAGCACAAGCGCGCAAATGCGTTCGGACATCGTGTTTTTTTGTGATAGGGTTCGCGCCCGCAAAAATTCAACCGGGTGTTTTCACCTCGGAATATCCGGTGACAAACGGCGCAATCCAGCAGTACTGCGGCCTACACGGCTGTTCCACGTTTCATACACATTTTACCCACAGCGTTATCCACAGGTAGTCCGTTGCTAAGCCCCCCAAAACGCATTATCTTGTAGGTCGTCGCAAAAAAAACCCTACATGTAGGGTTTTCAGCGAAAAGACCAAACACAAATCAGACAAGAAACTCAAGCTCTTTCTTGCTCCTGTTTGGTTGAACTTAAGCCTTTTTCAGAAGACCAAACCGCGCACGCGGATGGCAGCCGTTTTCTGCCCCGATCAGGCGAAAACGGTACGGGTGTTGCAGTACGAAACTGTCACCCACCAGGAATACGGTAAAGAGCCCCAAGGCTTGTAACCGAAGACTTCGGCATGGAAGCGGCGCGAACAGCTCCCTTCCTCCTGTCCCGAAGTTGTTATGCCAGGCCCAGGCCTGTTGTAAGTGCTTCAGGACGGAACGGTGGGCACCGTGATGGTGCCCAAATAAATATAGAATGTGGAGACAACCCCCCATGCAAACCGACACAACTCGCGAGAACCCGCAAGGCTCCGTGCCGCAGGCCGCTGATTCGAACCTGGATCTGTCCGCCACCGCGCCCGGCCAATTGCGTGTGATCAAGCGTAACGGCACTGTCGTTCCTTACACCGATGACAAAATCACCGTCGCCATCACCAAAGCGTTTCTTGCAGTTGAAGGCGGCACCGCTGCTGCCTCGTCGCGCATCCACGACACCGTTGCCCGCCTGACCGAACAGGTCACCGCAACGTTCAAGCGTCGCATGCCATCGGGCGGCACCATCCACATCGAAGAAATCCAGGACCAGGTCGAACTGGCCCTGATGCGTGCCGGCGAGCAGAAAGTTGCCCGCGACTACGTGATCTACCGTGACTCGCGCGCCAAGGAACGTGCCGTACGCTCCCCGGCCGAAGAAGCCGCCGTACAAGCTCACCCGTCGATCCGCATCACCCTGGCCGACGGTACGTTTGCACCGCTGGACCTGGGCCGCCTGAACACCATCATCACCGAGGCCTGCGAAGGCCTGGAAGAAGTCGATGGTGACCTGATCCAGCGTGAAACCCTGAAGAACCTGTACGACGGCGTGGCCCTGACCGACGTCAACACCGCCCTGGTGATGACCGCCCGTACCCTGGTTGAACGTGAGCCGAACTACTCGTTCGTGACCGCGCGCCTGCTGATGGACACCCTGCGTGCCGAAGGCCTGGGCTTCCTGAAAGTCGCCGACAGCGCCACCCACCACGAGATGGCCGACCTGTACGCCAAGGCCCTGCCGGCCTACATCGCCAAGGGTATCGAATTCGAATTGCTGAACCCGGTCCTGGCCACCTTCGACCTGGAAAAACTCGGCAAGGCAATCAACCACGAGCGCGACCAGCAGTTCACCTACCTGGGCCTGCAAACCCTGTACGACCGTTACTTCATCCATAAGGACGGTATCCGCTTCGAACTGCCGCAAGTGTTCTTCATGCGCGTGGCCATGGGCCTGGCGATTGAAGAGAAGCAGAAAGAAGACCGTGCCATCGAGTTCTACAACCTGTTGTCGTCCTTCGACTACATGTCGTCGACCCCGACCCTGTTCAACGCCGGTACCCTGCGTCCACAGCTGTCGAGCTGCTACCTGACCACCGTGCCGGATGACCTGTCGGGCATCTACCACGCGATCCACGACAACGCCATGCTGTCCAAATTCGCCGGCGGCCTGGGTAACGACTGGACGCCGGTGCGTGCACTGGGTTCGTACATCAAGGGCACCAACGGCAAGTCCCAGGGCGTTGTACCGTTCCTGAAAGTGGTGAACGACACCGCCGTCGCCGTGAACCAGGGTGGCAAGCGCAAAGGCGCTGTGTGTGCCTACCTGGAAACCTGGCACATGGACATTGAAGAGTTCATCGAGCTGCGCAAGAACACCGGTGATGACCGTCGTCGTACTCACGACATGAACACCGCCAACTGGATCCCTGACCTGTTCATGAAGCGTGTCTTCGATGACGGCAAGTGGACCCTGTTCTCGCCATCCGAAGTACCGGACCTGCACGACCTGACCGGCAAGGCCTTCGAAGAGCGCTACGAGTACTACGAAGCCCTCACCGAATACCCGGGCAAGGTCAAGCTGTTCAAGACCATCCAGGCCAAAGACCTGTGGCGTAAAATGCTCTCCATGCTGTTTGAAACCGGCCACCCATGGCTGACCTTCAAAGACCCGTGCAACCTGCGCAGCCCGCAGCAGCACGTGGGCGTGGTCCACAGCTCGAACCTGTGCACCGAGATCACCTTGAACACCAACAAGGACGAAATCGCCGTTTGCAACCTGGGCTCGATCAACCTGCCGAACCATATCGTCAACGGCAAGCTGGATACCGCCAAGCTGGAACGCACCGTGAACACCGCCGTTCGCATGCTCGATAACGTGATCGACATCAACTACTACTCGGTACCGCAGGCGCAGAACTCCAACTTCAAGCACCGTCCGGTTGGCCTCGGCATCATGGGCTTCCAGGACGCGCTGTACCTGCAGCACATTCCTTACGGTTCGGACGCTGCGGTCGAGTTCGCCGACAAGTCCATGGAAGCGGTCAGCTACTACGCGATCCAGGCTTCCTGCGACCTGGCCGACGAGCGCGGTGCCTACGAGACGTTCCAGGGTTCGCTGTGGTCCAAAGGCATCCTGCCGCTGGATTCGCAACAGATCCTGATCGAGCAACGTGGCCAGAAGTACATCGACGTTGACCTGAACGAATCCCTGGACTGGGCGCCGGTACGTGCCCGTGTGCAGAAAGGTATTCGTAACTCCAACATCATGGCCATCGCACCGACCGCCACCATCGCCAACATCACTGGCGTATCGCAGTCGATCGAACCGACTTACCAGAACCTGTATGTGAAATCGAACCTGTCGGGCGAATTCACCGTGATCAACCCGTACCTGGTTCGCGACCTCAAGGCCCGCGGCCTGTGGGACTCGGTCATGATCAACGACCTGAAGTACTACGACGGTTCGGTGCAGCAGATCGAACGCATCCCGCAAGAACTCAAAGAGCTCTACGCGACGGCCTTCGAAGTGGACACCAAGTGGATCGTTGACGCCGCCAGCCGTCGTCAGAAGTGGATCGACCAGGCTCAGTCGCTGAACCTGTACATCGCCGGCGCATCGGGCAAGAAGCTGGACGTGACCTACCGCATGGCGTGGTACCGTGGCCTGAAAACCACTTACTACCTCCGTGCCCTGGCCGCTACCAGTACCGAGAAGTCGACCATCAACACCGGCAAGCTGAACGCTGTTTCCAGCGGCGGCAACCACGGTGATGATTCGGTTCTCGCCGCTCCTGCCGGCCCGGCGCCAGTGCCTAAAGCCTGCGCGATCGACGAGCCGGATTGCGAAGCTTGCCAGTAAGCTGAGCCGGTCCCGGGTTTAACCACCCAGGCTTGAATAACCCCCGATAGGCCTATGGCGTATCGGGGGTTTTCTTTTGCCCGCTAAAAAAGCGCGCGGGCCTTAGAACAATACGGTTGCCATACCGGACTGAGGCACGCCGCCTCGCTGCCCCCATAACTCAATCCGGCCGTTTATCACGGCCATCGAGTGCCCGCCGTACTCCACCGTCCCCACCTTGCTGTTTCTCAGATCCTCATCGGTCGCTGGCCTGTAACGTCCTTTCAGACCCAGGCGGTCCAGCCCCTCCCGCGCATACTCTCCATCGTTGAGGCTATTCATCGCCGCCTGGAAACTGCGTCTTGCCGTACCGTCGTTGTTTTCCATCTGCGCCCGCTTGGCGCTCGCCGCATACATGAAGTTGGCATCAGTCATCATGGCCGGGTCATCGCCCTTGAACCGAGCATGGGTGGCAGCCTGCTGTAATTCGTTCTGCGACAGGTGGAGTTTGAATCCATCACGCATGGTCACGTCGAAACCGTCACCGCTCTCCTTCACCTCCTTGAAGACGTCGGTGGGCTTCTGGCCAAACTGCATCATGGCGGCCTTTATCGCCGAGACAGTGATGCAGTTGCCGTCGGGGCCCTGGCTGAAACCACTCCAGATATTGTCCGGTTTTTTCCCCGGGTTGCTGTTGTCGGGTTTGTAGTTGAAATGTTTTGCGCCTTCGGTGAGCGGTTTGTTGCTCATGGACTCGGAGGGACCAAACCCGCCACCACCAAGGCCGCCACCGCCGCCACCGCCGCCACCGGGCGAAGGAGTGGGCGCCGGTGAAGGGGAAGGCGCATCCGGAAACAAGTCCGGAAACAGTGCCTTCAAAAGCGCCAACCACTGTTCGGATAACTCTTTCTTCAGTTGCTCGAGAATCTCCTTGAACGCTTCATCACCCAGCTCTTTTCGTTTTTCATGAAGTTTGTCGCGCAGGTCCTGGGCGGTCTGGCTCTTGGAGGTTTTTTCGGCGTCATCCAACTGCCTGAGCAGGCTTGTGACGGTTTCCTTTTCAGACGCCAGGTTATCCTTGATGCCATCCGAACCGCCGGCGCCCCTCTGGTACTGCCCTGCCCCCCAAACGTCATATGGCACACCCCCCGAACCATCGCGTGACACCGAAAAACCCCACATACCTTCCCCTCCACCAATAATCACAAGGCACAACGGCTCTTGGCTTGATAGGTGGTCAAACAGGCATCGCACGTTCCGGCAGACGACCAAAAAAAAAAGCCCCTCGATCGAGGGGCTTTCCGGTGAAGCGGCTTAAAGCGACAGCATCAGGTCATCTGAATGATGGTCTGCATGATGGTGCTTTGGGTGGAGATGGTCTTGGCGTTCGCCTGATAGTTGCTCTGGGCCTTGATCAGGTCCACCAGCTCGTTGGTCAGGTTGACGTTGGAGTTCTCCAGGGAGTTGGCCACGATCGAACCCAGGGTGCCGGATTGCGGGGTATCAAACCCTGGCTGGCCGGACGCAAAGGTCTCTTTCCACGTGGTGCCGCCGTTTGGCTGCAAGCCCTGCTCGTTGTTGAAACTCGCCAGGGAGATCTGGCCAATGGCCTTGCTCTGCTGGTTGCTGAAAGTGGCGAAGAGTACACCGGTGCCGTCGATTTTCAGCCCGGTGATCTGGCCGGTGGCGTAGCCATCGGTGGTCGGCGGGTTGCGATAGGTAGCCGAGTTGTACTGGGTGATATTCGCCATGTTGACGGCAACCCCGGCTGTATTGGCAGCCGCCCCGTTAGACGTCCAGACACCGTTGACCAGGCCGCCCGGCTTCCAGTCGGAAATGGTCAGCGTGGTATTGGAAGCGGTGGCTGGCGGGGTGACGATGCCCGTGAGCTTGCCCGAGCTGTCAAACGACAGCGTCGAGGCGACTGGCGCCTTGACGTCGGTGCCGGTGCCGCTGATCGGCGAGCCGTCAGGGTTACGTCCGTCGATCAGCGTGTAGGACTTCCAGGTGTTGGAGTCTGTCTTCACCAGGTACTGCACCATCGGATGCGCGTTGCCCTGCGTATCGTAAAGGGTGGTGGAGTACTGGGTAGTGAAGCTGTCCGACTTCGTCGGATCAAATGGGTGTGCCGTCTGGTCGATCGGCAGCTCGGACGAGTTCAGGTTACTGGTGGAATCCACCTTGCTCGACGCCTTCGGCGGCAGGTTCGACAGGTTCAGTTGCAGGTCGGTCAAACCACCCTTCTGAATGTTGCCATCGGCGTCGGCCGCATAGCCTTGCAGGCGCGAAGTACCGGTGTTGTTGGTGATGTAGCCGTCCTTGTCGGCACGGAAGGCACCGCTACGGGTGTACTCCAGCGAGCCGTCGCTGCCCTTCTGCACGAAGAAGCCGCCACCCTGGATCGCCATGTCCAGAATGCCGCCGCTGTTGTTGACGTCACCCTGGGTGAACTGCTGGGACACTGCCGCCAGGTTCACGCCATTACCGATGCTGTTCTGGCCGGTGCCCAACTTGGAAGCCGCGTAGATATCCGCAAATTCCGCACGGGACGACTTGAAACCGGTGGTCGCGACGTTGGCGATGTTGTTACCGGTCACGTCCAGTTGTTTGTTGGCCGCATAGAGGCCGCTAAGGCCGATGTTAAAAGACATTGTTCTCTCCTTTTGCCGTATTTAGCCGGCTCTATGTACCGATAGTCTGAATTTGCGACAGCTTGATACTGCCCATGCCGCCCGCCAGGTTAAGCAGCATTTCGCCGCCGTTCGTACCCAGGGTCACGCTGGTCACCGTTGCCGGCAGCGAGGTGGCCAGGGCAACCGAGTCACCCTTGTCATTCTTGGTGGTGGCATTAAAGGTGTAGGTGCCTGGAGGCGCCGTCTCGCCCGCATCGTTCTTGCCATCCCAGACAAAGCTGGAATTGCCGGCGCTCTGGGCGCCCATGTCGATGGTGCGTACGACGTTGCCGTCCTTGTCGGTGATCTTGACGGAGACGTTACCCGTCGCTGCCGTCACCGCCACGGAACCGGTCATGCTCTTGCTGGTATCAACCATGGCCTTGTCGGTCTGGGTGATCACCGAGCGCCCCACCAGCGACGAAGCCTGCAGCGCCTGCGAGGAACTGAAGTTGCTGGAAATCGCGTTCACCGAGTCATTCAGGGTGTTGATGCCTTCCAGGCTACTGAACTGCGCCAGCTGTGCCACGAACGCGCCGTTGTCCTGGGGCGACAGCGGGTTCTGGTTTTTCAGTTGGGTTACCAGCAGTTGCAGGAACGCGTCCTTGCCCAACGACTGGTTGCCGGTCGCCGAACTGACGGCGCTGCCGACGCTGCTGTTATCTGTCGCAGTCTTGACCTTGGAATTGAAAAGGTCCTGGACCGCAGTGTTGGTCGAACTGGTATCAACAATGGCCATTATTTGGCGCCCCTTATCACTGACCCAGGGTCAGGACCTTCTGCATCATGGTTTTGGCGGTGTTCATCATTTCCGCGTTGGTCTGGAACGAGCGGCTGGCGGAAATCATGTCGGCCATTTCCTCGACCACGTTGACGTTGGGGTAGTACACGTACCCTTTTTCGTTCGCGGCGGGGTGGTTCGGCTCGTAGCGGGCTTCGAGGTTGCTCTGGTCTTCGACCACACCGAGCACCTGCACGCCCTGGCCTGCGGCATCCTGGTTCTGGAACAGCGAGTCGCCGCTACCGCTCTGGCCACCCTGGCCGCCCTGGAACATGGTGGCGAACACCGGGTGCCGGGCGCGGTAGGTCTGGTCAATGCTCGACGACACGGTCTCGGCGTTGGCGATGTTACTGGCGACGGTGTTGAGGCGCGTGGTCTGCGCGCTCATGCCACTACCGGCAATATTGAAAACACTGGCGAGGGACATGGCTTACTCTCCACGCAGGGCTGACATCAGCCCTTTGAATTTGCTGTTGAGCAGGGTGAAGCTGGCCTGGAAGTTCACCGAGTTCTCGGCATAGGCCGATTGCTCCAGCTGGGCGTCCACGGTGTTCTGGTCGATCGACGGTTGCATCGGCGTGCGATACAACAGCGACTCGTCACCATTGCCCAGGCCTTGCGCTTCGATATGACGGCTGTTGGTCATGTTCAGGGCGAAGGTGCCGTTCTTGGTCTTGTCTTGCTGTGCGGCGAGCACGGCAGAGAAGTCCAGGTCCCGAGCCTTGTAGTTCGGGGTGTCGGCGTTGGCAATGTTGTTGGCCAGGACTTCGGCACGCTGGGCGCGGAAGCCCAGGGCTTGTTCGTGGATACCGAGCGCTTTATCGAAGCTGATGCTCATGGCGGAAACCTTTAGGGGCGGACCTGCTTTTCGTAACTAGGATTTAGCAAGGGCCATGCCAAGTTGCCGGAGCGCCGTAAATCAAGGGTTTGCGACAGGATTGCCGGCGGCAATGCCAGAAAAGCGGCAAAGGGTTTCCGCGAAACGCCAGTAAAGCGGCAATGCCTGCTTGCCGCTCTGCGGCCATAAAAAAAGGGAGGCCTCTGCAGGCCTCCCTTTTTTGTTCAAGCGCTCATCACTTGGCCTGGTAAATGATCCCCGGACTGCACTGCACCATCTGGTAATGATCCGGCAAACCGTTCAGTGCCTCGGAAGCGCCGAGGAACAGGTAACCGCCACGCTTGAGGGTGCCGTGGATGCGCAACAGAATGTCTTTCTTCACCTCGGCCGAGAAGTAGATCAACACGTTGCGGCAAAACACCATGTCGAACTTGCCCAGGCTGGCATAACTGTCCAGCAGGTTGAACGAGCGAAACTCCACCCGGCTCTTGATCGGCGCCTTGACCGCCCAGCGCCCCGCGCCTTTAGGGTCGAAGAAACGTTGCAACCGCTCCGGGGACAACCCGCGGCCCAGTGCCAGGCTGTCGTATTCGCCGGTCTTGCAATTGGTGAGCATGGTGCCGGACAAGTCTGTGGCAACGATTTGCGCCCCTGCCTTCAGTTGGCCCATGTTGGTCCGCTCGAACTCGTCGATGGACATCGAAATCGAATACGGCTCCTGCCCCGACGAACAGGCCGCCGACCAGATGCGCAGGCGCTGGCCGGGGGCAGCCTTGATGGCCTCGGGCAGTACCTTGTTCTTGAGCACCTCGAACGGATAGGTGTCGCGAAACCACAAGGTTTCGTTGGTGGTCATGGCATCGACCACCATCTCCTTGAGCCCGCTGCGCGGCTGGCCCTGGATCCGCTGCACCAACTCCCCGAGGGACTTGATGCCTTGCTGCTCCATCAGTTTGTTGAGACGGCTGGATACCAGGTACTGCTTGTTTTCACCGAGCAATATGCCACAGGCTTTTTCCAGGAAGACCCGGAACTGTTCGAAATCCAAATTACCCGTAGACAATGATACCGCCTCTTAAATCGTGTGACCGCCAGGGAAAAAGCCCCTAGCCGTGATCTGCTGCCTTGATCCGGTCAACTACCCGGGATGCCAGGTCATCAGGGCGGAATTTGGCCAGGAAGTCATCGGCACCGACCTTCTTGACCATTGCCTGATTGAATACACCGGACAACGAAGTATGCAGGATGATATGTAATTTTTGCATGCGTGGGTCGTTGCGTATCTCGGCCGTGAGGGTGTAGCCGTCCATTTCCGGCATCTCGATGTCGGAGATCATCATCAGGAATTCTTCTTCCGGTTTCTTGCCCTCATCCACCAGCTTGCGCAGGTAATCCAGGGCCTGGCGACCGTCATTAAGCGCCACCACTTCAACGCCAACCGTCTGCAGGCAGCGGGACACCTGCCTGCGTGCCACCGAGGAGTCGTCCACCGTCAGCACCCGCAGCGAGATCGCCTTGTGCGCGGTCTCGGCGTCTACTACGCCGACCGAAATCGCCTCGGAGGTCGGGGCCACTTCAGCGAGGATTTTCTCCACGTCGATGATTTCCACCAACTGGTTGTCGACCCGCGTCACGGCCGTGAGGTAGTGATCGCGGCCGGTGCCCTTGGGCGGCGGATGGATCTCTTCCCAGTTCATGTTGACGATGCGTTCCACCGAACGCACCAGGAAACCCTGGGTCTTGGTGTTGTACTCGGTGATGATCACGAACGGACTTTCGCGGTCCTGCAAACCCGCCGAACCGGTGGCCATGGCCAGGTCAAGAATCGGGATGGTCGCGCCACGGATGTTCGCCACACCGCACACCACCGGGCTGGACTTGGGCATTATTGTCAGCTTGGGACACTGCAGCACCTCCCGCACCTTGAAGACGTTAATCCCGTAAAGCTGCTTGCCGTCCAGACGAAACAGCAGCAACTCCAGGCGATTCTGCCCCACCAGCTGTGTGCGCTGGTTTACTGAATCCATTACACCGGCCATGCCCAGACTCCTACGCTAAAACTTAGGGGTACGACGCGTACCCAACACTAAACGGCACGAGCTTTGCTTTTTTATTGGCCATGGACATCAAAACGACAGTTTCCCGACGCCCCCGATCCCCACAGTACCGCAGATTGATCTGCGTCTCGATGGCGTTGCTTGCCCTGGCTGCGGGCCCGCCGGCCCGTGCCAGTAACGTCACCTTGCCTGATCTGCTTATCGGCGTCACTCAGGGCTTTCTTGAGTTCACTGTAGAAGATTATCTGGCGACCACACAGACGCCGGGGCGCTATGAAATCCAGGTCAACCAGCTGGATCCGCGCCTGCGCATGCCGATGTGCGACAAGGAATTGACAGCCTCCCTCGAAAGCCCGGCCCAACCCATCGGGCGCGTGACCGTGAAGGTTCGCTGCGAAGGCGCCTCGCCCTGGACGGTGTTCGTGCCAGCCCAGGTCAAGCTGTTTCGTGACGTGGTGGTGGTGACCCGGCCGTTGAAACGCACCGGAATCATTGGTTACGAAGACGTTGCCATGCGTGAACGGGACATCAGCCTGATCACTCAGAGCTACCTCACGTCCGTTGACCAAGCGATCGGGCAGAAACTTACCCGACCAATGGTCACCGACCAAGTGATTACCCTGGTCAACCTTGAACAGGCCGAAGTGGTGCGCAAGGGCGACCAGGTGGTGATTTCCGCCAGCAGCGGCGGACTGAATGTAAAAATGCCCGGGGAAGCCCTGTCCAACGGCGGCATGAGTGAACAGATTCGCGTCAAGAACCTCAATTCCAACCGCGTGATCAAGGCCCGGGTGACGGCACCCGGGCAGGTTGAGGTGGCTTTATAGATCACTGGCATAGGACGCCAGCTTTTCCTACACTGTGCGCAAAGCAGCATCGCGTATAGGTTTATTGTCAATCGAGCCTAAAGTTTGTCCGGGTATGGCCGAAAACATGGCAAGCGTCCAAATACCCAGAGGTTTTTTTAACATGGTCATCGATTTCAGTCGTTTGAATAACGCCCTGCCAACGCCTGGCTCTTCGCGCACCAACGGTGCCAAAGACAGCGTTGAAGCCAAGTCCCAGCCTCTGCCTGCCAAGACAGAACAGGCCGGTGCCAGCCAAAGCGGGGAATCGGTACACCTGAGCAATGAGGCTCAACAGTTGCAGAAGGTCACTGACTCGCTGAGCGATCAGCCGGTTGTCAATAAAGCCCGCGTGGCCGAATTGAAGCAGGCGATTGCGGATGGCAGCTATAAGGTCGACAGCAACCGTGTAGCCAGCAAGCTGCTTAACTTCGAAGCCGAGCGCTAGGCAAAGGCCTGCGCCAGGCTTTTGGACGCTTAAACCCCAAGGCCAGCCATGCACGACGAAAACTTGCTACAACTGATCATTGAAGATTTGATTCCCGCACAGCAGTTGCTGGAGTTACTTCGGGAAGAATCCCTGGCCCTGTTCGGCCGCGACATGCGCATGCTGGAAGAAATTCTGGCGCGCAAGCAATCGCTGATCGTCCTGCTGGAACAACACGGCAAGAAACGCAGCCAGATTCTCGTCAGCCTGGGCCTGCCTGCCGACCACAAAGGCCTGGAGCAACTCGCCAGCCACTCCACGGTCGGCGACCAGTTGCTGGCCCAGAGCAAAGAACTCAACCAGTTGCTGACCCTGTGCCAGGAAACCAACATCGTCAACGGCCAGGCGATCCAGCGTCAACAAGCCACGACCGCCAATCAGTTGCGTATCCTCCACGGCGGCGAGCCTCCAGCCCTCTACAACGCTCAAGGCTCCACCTCACGCCTGGCCAAGCCAAGCACCCGCAGCCAAGCCTGAAACCAGTTTAAGCGCGCCCTATCCAAGGCGCGCCACATGCTGGCAAAATGAAAGCACTTGCGTGTAGTCGTATTTTGTCTGGAGATGGAAGAACCGTGTTCAACGCCCTTAACGCGGAAGATGCTCCGCAGCCACCCAAGGTACTCACCACGCCGCTGGAAATCGCGGGCACCTTGCGGATGCTGCAAGAGAGCCACGACCCGCTGATCATCACCTTCCACGAACGCAACCAGCGCTTTCAAAGCTACCTGGTCGAAGTCGACCGGGACAGCAAGTCGCTGGCCCTGGACGAAATGATCCCGCGTGACGGCGAACGCTACCTTGAGAATGGCGAAGCTTTCCGTATCGAAGGTTTTCACGATGGCGTGCGAGTGGCCTGGGAAAGCAATGGCACCCTGACCCTCGATGAAGCCCACGGCCACCGCGTTTATCGCGGCAGCATGCCCGACGAAGTGATTTACCATCAGCGCCGCAATGCGTTCCGCGCGGCCCTGAAGCTGGCGCAACTGGTGAACGTCGAG
The DNA here is from genome assembly GCF_000242655.1 of Pseudomonas sp. PAMC 25886. NCBI lineage: Bacteria > Pseudomonadati > Pseudomonadota > Gammaproteobacteria > Pseudomonadales > Pseudomonadaceae > Pseudomonas > Pseudomonas sp. PAMC 25886. The sequence continues at coordinate 37,705 of NZ_AHHC01000007.1, read as the reverse complement.
CTGGGCGGTGAAAAACTCAAGGCCCCCATCGGCGGCAAGCTGCTGGATATTTCCGCCACCGGCTGCAAATTGCGTTTCGAAGGGGACATCTCCGAGCGCCTGCAACTGGGCCAGGTCTACGACCGCTTCATCGCCGCCCTGCCCTTTGGCAGCATGACCACCTCGGTGGAACTGCGCTATCTGCACTTCGAAGAAAGGATCAACACCACCTTCGCCGGCGTGCGCTTTCACAACATGAGCGGGCTGGTGCAGCGCCAGGTCGAACGGTTTGTCTACCAACTGCAGCGCGAAGCGCGTCGTTTCGACAAGGACGACGATCTTTAAGCAGTAAAAGGTCGCGACAGAAAAACGGGCAGCCCCTTAAAGGAACTGCCCGTTTTTGCTTTCAGGGGCGCGCCCTGCTCAGGTCGTGAGGGTGATCATCCGGGTCCGGATGCTCCGGGGGTTCGGTGACAAGTTCCGGCTCATCCACCACCGGCTCGGGATCCACCTCGGGCTCCGGGTCCGGAACGGCGGTCTGCATCTGCTCCTGCACCACCTGCTCATCCACACGCGGGTCCAGGCACGCCACCAGTGGCGAACTGGACATGCTGTCGGGCATTGCCACGTGATGCAGCGGTGCGTCGTCCACCTGATGCAGGTTGGTGACCGCCTTCGGCCGGATGCGCCAGACCAGGATCAACGCACACAGGCTGAAAAACGCGTACAGCATGTGGCTGCCGAACAGCTTCATCACCACACCTGCCAACAGCGGACCGACACTCGCGCCGACCCCGTAGGTCACCAGCAACATTGCCGTGAGCGACACCCGGCGATCGCCCTCGACGTGGTCATTGGAGAACGCCACGGCCAACGGATACAGGCAGAATTGCACCAGGGAGCAGAGAAAGCCCGCAACAAACAGCACTTCCAGCGGCACCTGGCTCATGATCGCCAGCGGCAGCGCGGCCACCGCCAGGCACAAGGCGAAGCAGCGGATCAACAGCGCGCGGTCATAGCGGTCAGACAACCAGCCCAGCGGCCATTGCACCAGCAGCCCGGCGAAGATGCAGCTACCCATGAACAGACCGACCTGCTCAGTGGTCAGCCCTTGCTGCGAGGCATAGAGCGGCGCCAAACCATAGAACGAACCCACGATCAGCCCAGCACCCAACACGGTACTGAGGGACTGTGGCACCCGCTTGATAAAGAAACGCGGTTCCATCGGCGCCGGGTGCAGGGGCGCCGGGTGAATGCGGCGAGTCATCGCCACCGGTACCAGGCACAGCGCAAAACACAGCGCGACCAGCATCAGCAACTCAAGCCCCAATTGCGGGTGCATCACAAGAATCAGTTGGCCCAGCACCAGGCCCAGGTACGACGCGATCATGTAGCCACTGAACACCACGCCCCGCTGCTTGGCGTCTGCCTGCTCGTTGAGCCAGCTCTCGATGACCATGTACTGGCACATCATGCCGAGGCCGACAATCATCCGCAGCACGATCCAGGCCGGCAGCCAATTGATCAGCCCGTGCCCGAGTACCGCCGCGCCGACAATCCCGGCACAGGTGGCGTACGCCCGGATATGCCCGACCCGGGCAATTAGGCGGTGACCGATCTTGCCCCCCAATACCAGGCCAAAATAGTTGGCCGCCATCAACGCACCGACCCACAGGCTGTCGACGTGGTCTGCCGCCAGGCGCAAGGCCAGGTAAGTACTGAGCAGGCCGGAGCCGATCAGCATCATCAAGGAGGCAAAATAAAGGGCTCGAAAAGATTTCCAGATCTGGCGCATCGGCGTTCCGAGCGGCTCCTTGCAGTGGGGGTTCAGGGCTACCGGAATGATAGTCCCGCGTCGTCGGGTCCGGACAGCCAAAACACGCGGTTGCCGGGGAATATTTTGCTCATGCCAATTGGCTACGTGTCAGACGCTCGACAATGACCCGCGAGGTACACGATGCAGACGAATACTTGCGTCGCCCTGCTCTTGCCTCCCGTGTGAACGTCAAACGCCGGCAAGGTTCGGTTGGTGTTTGAAAAGACTGGCGCACCTGGACGCCCAGCCACAAAAAAGCCCCGCCAGACAAATCTGATCGGGGCTCTCTGACGTTTCAGCCACTTGGGCAGCAACGATTATATGGTGTCCCAGGGCCGGTTCGAACGGCCAACCTTCCCCTTAGGAGGGGGATGCTCTATCCAATTGAGCTACTGGGACTAATGACAGCCAACCGGCAATGGGCACGGCGACGGACGGCGTGCATGTTAACGGCGCAGGTGAATTTTGTCATGTCGTCCGTGGGCTTTTTGAGTGCAGGTCCATGCCTGGGGCTGCAACTTGTATTGCACTCAATGATTACGGGCAATCGCAACCATCGTGCAAAATGCACTCCCCCAAAATGCCATCATTGCAAATTGCAACATCACACCTACCTGGACAGTAATTAACTATTTGATTTTAAAGGATTTATTATCAAATAAAGACTGGCACGGCACCTGCAATCCTTTATCCTACAAATACAGTCCGGCCCAGCCATCTGCGGAGAACATGCCCATGAACAGCGCACTTCTACTAGCCCTCAATACCGTTGCATTGGCTGCGCTGGTGATGTTCCATTTTCAATCCAACACCTCCGACGACGCGGCGCAAGTCAGCCAGGCGATCCCCCATCACCTGCAGCAACGCCCGCAACTGGCGGTCATGAAGCCGAACATGCAATCACCGCTGCAACTGACCCAGGGCACTCAAGCTGCCCCTTCGACTGAACACTGGGTTTTCTGAACCGCTTACCGGAGTATTCCATGACCAAGCCCGCCTGGCTGTTTCTGACACTGGCCCTGGCCTGCGCCGGCCTCGGCCTGAACGTAGTGTCGCAAGACCTGCAGACCGTCTCTTTCGTCGCCGCCGGTGTGTTTGGCAGCCTGTGGGTACTGGCAATCGTCATTGGTCGCCGCATCAAATTCGACCCCGTACTGCGCTGAATCTCCCCGCTCGTCGCCCTTCCGAAACTAGCTGCCACCTACCGGATCATTCGTCCGGGCAGCTGACCATATGTCGCTCCGCCCTCGTAAATTGGCAATTTGCCACTAATCTTAAAGTTAAGGGCAAAAGGCCATATTGCTATAGGATGTGCGCCCGAAAAGCCTTTTGCGCCTAGGGCCCGCGGCCTTGCCCCCTGTTTGGGTGCAACTGTGGAAAAGTTTTCCAACCAGTCCGCAAATTTTGAAATGAGTACTGGCATAAAGCCGGTAGCCGGTTCAATATTTGTCACAGAATTGACGCCAAGGAACTGGCAAATCTGAGGCATGATGCGGCCTCTTTGCAATTCAGGTTGAACATTTGGCAGCAAGCCTTGTCCTAACATTCATCTTGCGGCCAATTCCAAAAACCGCTCCCCTGAACTAACCGGTTAAATATATGCGCCCATTGAAACAGGCAATTTATTCCAGCCGTACGGCTGACAAGTTCGTCGTACGTCTGCCAGACGGAATGCGGGAACGCATTGCCGAGGTGGCTCGCAATCATCACCGCAGCATGAACTCCGAAATCATCGCACGCCTGGAACAAAGCCTGATTCAGGAAGGTGCGCTGGGCGACGAGCTGAGCATGCGCCTGGACAGCCCCGAGCTGTCACTGCACGAACGCGAACTGCTGCAGCGTTTTCGTCAGCTCTCCCACCGCCAGCAAAATGCTCTCGTCTCGCTTATTGCACATGACGTTGAGGCAGCCGCAGAAGCCAACTGATTGGCAACCGAAAGCTGAAAGCCAGCCATGCGCTGGCTTTTTTTTGCCTGTGATTTGGTAAAGAAAGGATCAAGGGGCACAAGCCCCTTGATCGGGAGAAGGGATCAAAGCAGGAAGATGGTGGCCAAGCCCAGGAAGATGAAGAAGCCGCCACTGTCAGTCATGGCTGTGATCATCACACTGGCGCCCATGGCCGGGTCCCGCCCAAGGCGCACCAGGGTCATTGGAATCAGCACCCCCATCAGGGCCGCCAGCAGCAGGTTAAGCGTCATGGCCGCGGTCATGACCACCCCGAGCGACCAGCTGCCATACAGCAGGTACGCCACGATACCGATGACACCACCCCACACCAGGCCATTGATCAGCGCGACCGCAAGCTCCTTGCGCATCAACCGCTTACCGTGCCCGGTGCCCACCTGATCCAGCGCCATGGCACGTACGATCATGGTGATGGTCTGGTTACCCGAGTTACCGCCAATACCCGCCACAATCGGCATCAGTGCAGCCAAGGCCACCAGCTTCTCGATGGAGCCCTCGAACAGGCCGATGACCCGTGAAGCAATAAACGCGGTAATCAAATTGACCGCCAGCCAGGCCCAGCGGTTACGCAGGGATTTCCAGACTGACGCAAAAATGTCTTCTTCTTCCCGCAGACCCGCCATGTTGAGGACTTCGCTTTCGCTCTCCTCACGAATCAGGTCGACCATTTCATCGATGGTCAGACGGCCGATCAGCTTGCCGTTCTTGTCGACCACCGGGGCCGAGATCAAGTCATAACGCTCGAACGCCTGAGCGGCATCGTAAGCGTCTTCGTCGGGATGGAAACTCACCGGGTCACTGGCCATGACGTCCGCGACTTTCTTCTCCGGGTCATTGACCAGCAGGCGCTTGATCGGCAGCACGCCCTTGAGAATGCCTTCGTAATCGACCACGAACAGTTTGTCGGTATGGCCTGGCAGCTCCTTGAGGCGGCGCAGGTAACGCAAAACCACTTCCAGGCTGACGTCTTCGCGGATGGTGACCATCTCGAAGTCCATCAGCGCGCCGACTTGCTCCTCGTCGTAGGACAACGCGGAGCGCACACGCTCACGCTGTTGGCCGTCGAGGGTTTCCATCAGCTCATGGACGACGTCACGCGGCAGCTCGGAAGCCAGGTCAGCGAGTTCGTCGGCATCCATGTCCTTGGCAGCAGCCAAGAGCTCATGATCGTCCATGTCGGCGATCAGGGTTTCACGGACCGAGTCGGATACTTCGAGGAGAATGTCGCCGTCGCGATCAGCCTTGACCAACTGCCAGAGGGTCAGACGATCATCAAGCGGCAAGGCTTCGAGGATGTAGGCGACGTCGGCGGAGTGCAGGTCATCGAGCTTGCGTTGCAGCTCGACGAGATTTTGCCGGTGAACCAGGTTCTCGACCCGGTCATGATTCGGGCCTTCCTGGCGATGCGTCAGGTCTTCGACCACGCGCTGGCGCTGCAGCAGCTCAACGACTTGAGCCAGGCGATCCTGCAGGCTTTCTTGTGTTTTCTTTACTTCAACTTCGGTCATAGGCGAACTCCACTCCCAGCAGCAGGGCACGCCGGAAGGATCAATCAGTCAATTCATGATTGGTAAAACGGGGTACTGAGTAACTACTGGGTAAGTCCATGGAGGTGTTCCACAAGCCCCGGCGGGGCTGACGGGCGCAATGATACACCGGGCGACCGCTTTTAACGTCAAAAAACTGGAAAGAACAAGCGCTTGCGACACAAAGCTGAGCATTGGCCGCAGATATGAACTGCGACGACGCAGCCCCAAAGGAAAACACATGGGCAGGAGAAAAAGTCGCGACGGGAAATAAAAACCCCAGACGGCAAAAAGCCCGCACTAGGCGGGCTTTTTGTTGTTTGGTGCACTCGACAGGATTCGAACCTGTGACCGCTCGGTTCGTAGCCGAGTACTCTATCCAGCTGAGCTACGAGTGCAGATTGTGTTTTTAGACCAGATCACAACTGGTTGAAGCCAAGCTACCTGCATTGCTGCAACTAACTCTTAAATGGTGCACTCGACAGGATTCGAACCTGTGACCGCTCGGTTCGTAGCCGAGTACTCTATCCAGCTGAGCTACGAGTGCATTTGTTGCCGCGCATTATAGGCCGTTCAATCTCTATGTAAAGCTATTTTTTCGTTTAGTTTCAACAACTTAGCGAAAAAACCAGATTGCAACGTACTAAGCAAATAATGGCGGAGAACGGGGGATTCGAACCCCCGACACCCTTTTGAGGTGTACTCCCTTAGCAGGGGAGCGCCTTCGGCCACTCGGCCAGCTCTCCGCAACACGGGGCGTATATTAACCAGCTTCATCCCCGTTTGCAAACATAAAAAACGATAAAAATTAATGGCTTGGTTCTTCGTCCTTCTCTTTCTTGATCCGCAGGTAGATTTCCTCGCGGTGGACAGCCACCTCTTTCGGAGCGTTAACCCCGATACGCACTTGATTGCCTTTGACGCCGAGCACGGTCACGGTGATTTCGCCATCACCAATAATCAGGCTTTCTGCGCATCGACGAGTCAGAATCAGCATACCTTTCTCCTCACGCATTTCATTTCGGGAACAACAGTCTGCAAAAAAAAGGCATTCGACCTACAACCAAATGGCCGTAGCCCTACCCGCCTAAGTATTGTCGAGCACAGGTAAAAGAACAGGTCTTCACCACGCACCCGGCAAAAAAATGAAAGGCGCGGATAACCGCGCCTTCCTGGCAACGCGTCACTCGCCCTGTCGGGCCGGAGCGTCCAGCTCAAACGCGGTATGCAATGCGCGTACAGCCAGTTCCAGGTACTTCTCTTCGATCACCACCGACACCTTGATTTCCGACGTGGAGATCATCTGGATGTTGATGCTTTCCTTGGCCAGGGCTTCGAACATGCGGCTGGCAACACCCGCATGGGAACGCATGCCCACGCCCACGATCGACACCTTGGCGATCTTGGTATCGCCAACCACTTCACGGGCGCCAATCTCGCTCGCGGTGTTCAACAACACCTTCTGCGCCGCATCGTACTCGTTGCGGTGCACGGTGAAGGTGAAATCGGTGGTGTTATCGTGCGCAACGTTCTGCACGATCATGTCGACTTCAATGTTTTCGCCGCTGATTGGCCCGAGAATCTTGAAGGCCACGCCCGGGGTGTCTGGCACGCCACGGATGGTCAGCTTGGCTTCATCGCGGTTAAAAGCGATGCCGGAAATGATCGGCTGTTCCATGGATTCCTCTTCATCAATAGTAATGAGGGTGCCCGGACCCTCCTTGAAGCTGTGCAGTACGCGCAGCGGAACGTTGTACTTGCCGGCAAACTCAACAGCACGGATCTGCAACACCTTGGAACCGAGACTGGCCATTTCCAGCATCTCTTCAAAGGTGATCTTGTCCAGGCGCTGGGCCACGGACACAACCCGTGGGTCGGTGGTGTAGACGCCATCCACATCGGTGTAGATCTGGCATTCGTCAGCCTTCAGGGCTGCCGCCAGCGCCACGCCGGTGGTGTCGGAACCACCACGACCAAGGGTGGTGATGTTGCCGTGCTCGTCGACGCCCTGGAAACCGGCGACAACCACCACACGACCGGCCTTCAGGTCAGCGCGAATCTTCTGGTCATCAATCTGCAGGATGCGCGCCTTGGTGTGGGCGCTATCCGTCAGAATGCGGACCTGGTTGCCAGTGTAGGACACCGCCGGCACACCACGCTTGTTCAGCGCCATAGCCAGCAACGCGATGGTCACCTGCTCACCGGTGGAAATGATCACATCCAGCTCACGGGGAACCGGTTGTTGATCGCCACTGATTTGCTTGGCCAGATCGATCAGGCGATTGGTCTCGCCGCTCATGGCCGACAGCACCACCACCAGGTCATCGCCGGCATCGCGGAATTTCTTAACCTTGTCGGCGACCTGCTCGATTCTTTCGACAGAGCCGACCGAGGTGCCTCCAAATTTCTGTACGATCAAAGCCATTTCTAAGCCGCCTCAGCCCGTAAAGGGGCGCCTATTATTCAATCAACCAGCACTGACCGAGCCCGTGACTAGACCACGGGCTCATTAACAGCGTCTTAAATACCTGCCTCGACAAACGGCACGGTCAGGGCCAGGGCCGCGTCCAGGGCACCGGCGTCTACACCACCGCCTTGCGCCATGTCCGGACGACCACCGCCCTTCCCGCCCACTGCCGCGGCAGCTTGCTTCATCAAATCACCGGCCTTGAGTTGGCCAGTCAGGTCCTTGGTTACACCGGCAACCAGAACGACCTTATCCTCATGGACACTGCCGAGCAGGATCACTGCGCGGCCGAGCTTGTTCTTCAACTGATCGACCAAGGCCAACAGCGCCTTGCCATCCTGACCGTCCAGGCGCACGGCCAGGACCTTCACGCCTTTGACGTCCAGGGCGGAAGCCGACAGGTCATCGCCCGCCGCGCTGGCCGCCTTGGCCTGCAACTGCTCCAGCTGTTTTTCCAGCTGACGGTTGCGCTCCAGTACACCGGAGAGCTTGTCGATCAGGTTGTCGCGGCTGCCCTTGACCAGGCTGGCCGCTTCCTTGAGTTGTTCTTCAGCCGCATTGAGGTAGGCCAGGGCCGCAGCACCAGTGACCGCTTCAATACGACGCACACCGGAAGCCACACCGCCTTCGCTGATGATTTTCAGCAGGCCGATGTCGCCGGTACGGCTGGCGTGGATACCGCCACACAGCTCCACCGAGAAGCTGCCGCCCATGCTCAGCACGCGCACTTCGTCGCCGTACTTCTCGCCGAACAGCGCCATGGCGCCCTTCTTCCTGGCGGTCTCGATGTCGGTTTCTTCGGTTTCAACCGGAGTGTTCTTGCGAATCTCGGCGTTGACGATGTCTTCCAGGGCCTTCAACTGCTCAGGCTTGATCGCCTCGAAATGACTGAAGTCAAAGCGCAGGCGCTGGCTGTCCACCAACGAACCTTTCTGCTGCACATGCTCACCCAATACCTGACGCAACGCGGCGTGCAGCAAGTGAGTGGCCGAATGATTCAAAGCAGTTGCATGCCGTACGTCGGCATCTACCTGAGTGTCCACCGGCGCACCGACAGTCAGGTTACCCAGCACCAGCACGCCGTGGTGCAGGAACGCACCGCCGGTCTTGGTGGTGTCGCGCACGTCAAAACGACCGGACGTCGAGCTCAGGAAACCACAGTCGCCGACCTGGCCACCGGACTCGGCGTAGAACGGGGTCTGGTCGAGGACCACAACCGCCTCGTCACCTTCGTTCAGCACGTCGACCGACTTGCCGTCCTTATAGATAGCCACGATCTTGGCCGAGCCAACGGTGGCCTCATAACCAATGAACGAAGTGGCCACATCAACCTTTACCAGGGTGTTGTAGTCCAGGCCAAAGGAGCTGGCGGAACGGGCGCGGACGCGCTGGGCTTCCATCTCACGCTCAAAGCCTGCTTCGTCGATGGTCAGCTCGCGTTCACGGGCGATGTCGGCGGTCAGGTCCATCGGGAAACCGTAGGTGTCGTACAGCTTGAACACCACGTCGCCCGGCACCACGGTGCCTTTAAGCTCAGCCAGGTCCTGTTCGAGGATCTTCAGGCCGTGCTCCAGGGTCTTGGAGAACTGCTCTTCTTCAGCCTTGAGCACGCGCTCGATGTTGGCTTGCTGCTGCTTGAGTTCCGGGAAGGCATCGCCCATCTCGGCCACCAGCGCGGCAACGATCTTGTAGAAGAAGCTGCCGGTAGCGCCCAGCTTGTTACCGTGACGGCAGGCGCGACGGATGATGCGGCGCAGCACATAGCCACGGCCTTCGTTCGACGGCAGCACACCGTCAGCGATCAGGAAACCGCAGGAACGGATGTGGTCCGACACGACCTTGAGCGACGACTGATTGTCGTTGGCGCAGCCAATGGCCGCAGCCGAAGCGCTCAGCAGGTTGGTGAACAGGTCGATCTCGTAGTTGGAGTGAACGTGCTGCATCACCGCACTGATCCGCTCCAGGCCCATGCCGGTGTCGACCGACGGGGCTGGCAGCGGATGCAACACGCCATCGGCGGTGCGGTTGAACTGCATGAACACGTTGTTCCAGATTTCGATGTAGCGATCGCCGTCTTCTTCTGGCGAGCCCGGTGGGCCACCCCAGATGTCGGCGCCGTGATCGTAGAAGATCTCGGTGCAGGGGCCGCACGGGCCGGTATCGCCCATGGTCCAGAAGTTGTCGGAGGCGTAAGGCGCGCCTTTGTTGTCGCCGATGCGAATCATGCGCTCAACCGGCACACCGATTTGCTGGGTCCAGATGTCGTAGGCTTCGTCATCAGTGGCGTAGACGGTCACCCAGAGCTTTTCCTTCGGCAGCTTCAGCACGCCGGTCAGGAAGGTCCAGGCGAAGGTGATCGCATCTTTCTTGAAATAGTCGCCGAAGCTGAAGTTACCCAGCATCTCGAAGAAGGTGTGGTGGCGGGCGGTGTAGCCCACGTTTTCCAGGTCGCTGTTCTTGCCGCCGGCGCGTACGCACTTCTGGCTGCTGGTGGCGCGGGTGTAGGCGCGCTTTTCCTGGCCCAGGAAGCAGTCCTTGAACTGGTTCATCCCCGCGTTAGTGAACAGCAGGGTTGGGTCATTGCCTGGGATCAAGGAGCTGGAGGCGACACGGGTGTGACCTTGCTCTTCGAAGAAGCGAAGGAAGGCTTCACGGATTTCTGCGCTTTTCATTAGGTTCTTCCACGGAGGCTGCGGCCAAAGGCCAGTGCTAAACGTCATCAGACGGAGCGACGGCAAAGGGCCGCATTATATCGGCCCTTTGCCCGTGGTACAGCGTGTTTATGTGATAGAAACAGTCAATTAGACGGTCTGCACTGTCATTTTCGGGAAAACTCGACGAATGTCGCGAGCACTTGCTCCATCTGTGCCCGATTGACGTCCAGGTGAGTGACCATGCGCAGGCGCGGCGCGGCACTCAACTTGATCCCGCGCTCGGCGGCAAACGCCTTCAAGGCCGGGGCCCGATCGCCGATATCAACGTAGACCATGTTGGTCTGCACCGGCTCCACCGTGTAACCCGCCTTGCGCAGTTCATCTCCCAGCCATTGGGCATTGGCATGGTCGTCGGCCAGGCGCTGCACCTGGTGGTCCAGGGCATACAGCCCCGCCGCCGCCAGCGAACCGGCCTGGCGCATGCCGCCACCGACCATCTTGCGCAAACGACGGGCCTTGGCGATCAACGCCGTGGAGCCGCACAACACCGAGCCGATCGGCGCACCCAGGCCCTTGGACAGGCACACCGACACCGAATCGAAGTGCCGGGCAATCTCCCGGGCATCCACACCCAGCTTGACCGCAGCGTTATAAAGCCGCGCGCCGTCGAGGTGCAAGGCCAGGCCGTGTTCCCGGGTGAATGCCCGCGCAGCCGCCAGGTATTCAAGAGGCAGGACTTTGCCCTGCATGGTGTTTTCCAGCGCCAGCAAACGGGTGCGGGCGAAGTGGAAGTCGTCTGGCTTGATTGCGGCCAGCACCTGCTCAAGGCTCAGGGAACCGTCAGCCTGCACTTCCAGGGGTTGCGGCTGGATCGAACCCAGCACTGCCGCGCCGCCGCCTTCGTATTTGTAGGTGTGGGCCTGCTGACCGACGATGTATTCCTCGCCCCGCTCGCAGTGCGCCATCAACGCCAGCAAGTTGCTCATGGTGCCGGTGGGCACGAACAACGCGGCGGCAAAACCCAGGCGCTTGGCCAGTTCGGCTTCCAGGCGGTTGACGCTCGGGTCTTCGCCGTAGACGTCGTCGCCACTGGCCGCAGTCGCCATCGCGTCGAGCATGCCTGGGGTCGGTTGGGTCACTGTGTCGCTGCGCAGGTCAATCACGGTCATCAAACTAGCCTCTAGCGGATTTGGGGCGTTTCTTGTGTTAACGATTACTGCGGGCAAACCCGCGGAATATCAAGCCCCGTGCTTGCACAATCGAATACCAACCAAACAAACCGATATAGGTTATCGATAAACCAACCGTGCAGTTTCTGAAAAACCATGATAAAAACTCTCCGCCGCCAGGGTTCTGGCGGCAACGTTCTCAGGGCGGGGTGTAATTCCCCACCGGCGGTAATTGCACGCAACGTGCATAGCCCGCGAGCGCTTGGCGCCTCGAACTGCCTCGGCAGGACGGCGACAAGGTCAGCAGACCCGGTGTGATCCCGGGGCCGACGGTCATAGTCCGGATGAAGAGAGAACGGGATTGGCACCTAAGGGCCGAACGCTGGATTTCATGCTCGCATGACCCGGCTGTCCGTACCCTTAAATCCCATTCGATTCATATCGCCCTGTTTTTTTCTTAAACAGGAGTCAGAACATGCAACCCACCGCAATCGACAGCAAAAGCAAAAACCATCACGGCGAGCGCGTCGCGTTTATCCAGGCCTGCTGGCACAAGGATATTGTCGATCAGAGCCGTAAAGGCTTCCTCGCCGAAATGATCGCCCAGGGCTACCAGGAATCGGACATCGATTTCTTTGAAGTCGGCGGCGCCTTTGAAATGCCCCTGCACGCCAAGCTGCTGGCCAAGTCCGGCCGTTATGCCGGTATCGTCGCGGCCGCCCTGGTAGTGGACGGCGGGATCTACCGTCACGAGTTCGTTGCCCAGTCAGTGGTCAGCGGCCTGATGCAGGTTCAACTGGAAACCGAAGTGCCGGTGTTCTCGGTATCCCTGACCCCGCACCACTTCCACGCGGGCAGCGAGCACCACACCTTCTTTTATGAGCACTTCGTGCACAAGGGCCAGGAAGCGGCACGCACCTGCGCCGACACCCTGCACAAGGTTCGCGCGCTGCGTCGCAATGAGCCACGGGCTCTAGCGGTTTAAGCAACACCACAAAGCCCAGTCTCAGAGCCGGGCTTGTGTGGGAGCTGGCTTGCCTGCGATAGCATCGCCTCGGTGTATCTGGCAGACCGAGTTGATCCTATCGCAGGCAAGCCAGCTCCCACATTTGACCGAGTCGGCCTCGGGATTCAGGCCAGGCCGGCATCCGTAGTCGGCACAATCAATATCCCGGCTCGCAAGCCATTCTTGACCTTCGGGTTCGGGAAGATGATGCGTGCGCCCTCCTCCTCGATGACCCAGCGGGTCTTGGCAATGTCCTCGGCCAGCAGGTAACCCTTCTCCAACTCCGAAAAGTTTTCCACGTCGGCCGGCAAATGCAGGACGAAGGTATCGCTGTGCTTGATCACTTCCCGGGAGACGCTGAACAGCTTCAGGCCGTCCAGGCTCTCGGTGGCTGGCTCGTTGCCTTCGATGATTTGCTTGAGGCGCGCCTCCAGGCGGGACACGTCCACGCCCTGGTTCTGCCCGAACGGCCGGGCCTTGCCCAGCTCCAGGGTAAAGGACTCGGCCTCCAACTGTTCGTAGGTAAACGCCGTGAAGGTGATCGAGGTCTTGTTCTGCAACAACACCGCTTCCATGCCAGCAGCTCGTAGGCGCGCCAGTTCGCGGCGTGAATGCTGGCGACCGTCCTTCCACGGGTACAGCGCGAACTGCTCGATCTTCGAGCCACGAATGGCGGTGTGCAGGTCGTAATGCAAACGGCTACGCCCCGGAACGCTGAAGAACGTGCGGGCCAACTGCTCAAGCTCGGCAGCGCGCATGGCTTCAGGGCCGATGTTTTGCTCGTGACGGCCGTTGAACAGCCGGTTGACGTCCAGTTCGAGATAACGCTCGCCGCGGCGCATGGCCTCGGGGTTACCGAACAGGAACAGAATACGGGTGCGGGGCTTGATCTCCCCGCGGGCAATGCCATGCAGCAAGCGGTCGGCCAATTCGATCGGCGCGGTTTCGTTGCCATGGATGCCGGACGACAACAGCAGGTCGCCGCCGTTGTCCCGCGCCTCAGGAGGCCGCACTTCCAGCGCGCCCTCGCTGAGCCAGCGCAGTTGCACGCCGTCGACAGTCAGTTGAATTTTTTGCGCCGGTTCGCGACCGGCGAGGGTCAGTTCAAGCAGTTTGCCGAGGGCGAGCATAAGCAGCTTCCTTAGTGGTTGCAGCCAGGACCGTGGACGTGATCGTCGTCATCACCTTCAACGTCGGCCGGTTCCATTTCCAGTTGCAGGCTCATCAGGTTGGTGGCCAATGGGCGCATCAGCAGGTTGGCGTATTCGGCGTCGCCTTCTTCCACGTCCACGCCGATCAGCAGTTGGCCGCGGCCGTCGTGCTGGATCCAGATCTCCTTGCCCTGCCAGACCACGGCGACGCGGGTGCAGGAAGTTTCCAGCTGGGTGCCGTCGGTGTCTTCAAGGATCAGTTTCAGGGTGTCGGTGGTCATAAATAGTTCTCAGCCGTGCGGCGTTAATTGATCTGGAAAGGATAAACCGAGCCCAGTTTAAGGATTTGCGTCAGTTCATCCAGTGCCGTCCGGCACTCAAGCAGCAATTGCGGGTCAGCCAGGTCGGTTTCCCGCAGGCTGTCGCGGTAGTGCTTGTCGACCCATTGGGTGAGCGTGTCGTACAACGGCGCCGTCATGATAACCCCTGGGTTGACCGCCGCCAGTTCGGTTTCATTCAAGGCCACGCGCAAGCGCAGGCACGCGGGGCCACCGCCGTTCTGCATGCTTTGCTTGAGGTCGAAGACTTTGACTTCGCGGATCAGCCCGCCGGAAGACGTCAGGCCTTGCAGGTACTGCCAGACGCGCTCGTTGGCACGGCATTCTTCCGGCACGATCAGCAGCATCGAGCCGTCGGCACGGGTCAGCAACTGGCTATTGAACAGGTAGGAACGCACCGCGTCTTCCACACCGACCTGGGCCCGAGGCACGCAGATCGACTGGAAATTGCCGCCGAGCTTGCCGAGCTTGCCCTGCAATTCGCCGAGCATCTGTTCGGTATTGAGGAACGCATCTTCGTGATAGAACAGCACTTCGCCGTTGCCCACCGCGATCACATCGTTGTGAAACACGCCGGCATCAATCACCGCCGGGTTCTGCTGGGCGTAGACCACGCCGTCATCCCGCAGGCCGTGCAAGCGGGCGACCGCCTGGGAAGCTTCGAGTGTCTGGCGCGCCGGGTACTTTTGCGGCGCCGGGTAGCGGGTGTCGAACGCGCTGCGCCCGAACACGAAAAACTCTACGCCCGCCTCGCCATAGTCACGGCAGAAACGGGTGTGGTTGGCCGCGCCTTCGTCGCCGAACTGTGCCACTGCCGGCAAGGCCGCGTGGTGGGCGAAGTGTTTTTGATCAGCAAACATCGCCCCCAGCACGCGGCTGGTGGTCGGGTGTTCGATGCTGCGGTGGTATTTGCAGTTGAGGTTGGCGGCAGTGAAATGCACGCGGCCATCGGCTGTGTCGGCGCTTGGGCTGACAGTCGCGGCATTGGCCACCCACATGCTCGACGCCGAGCAGCTGGCGACCAGCAACGGCATGGCCTGCCTGGCCGCTTGCTGGATGACTTGCGCGTCGGTGCCGGCAAAGCCGAGGCTGCGCAGGGCGGCCACATCAGGACGCTCCTGGGGCGCCAGCACACCTTGCACGAAGCCCATTTCCATCAGGGCTTTCATCTTCGCCAGGCCCTGCAACGCCGCTTCCTTCGGGTTGGAAGACTGCTGGCTGTTGCTCTGGGACGCGACGTTGCCGTAGGACAAACCGCCGTAGTTATGGGTCGGCCCCACGAGACCGTCAAAATTGACTTCACAGGATTTCATCGGCGAGGCTCCACGAACATCTGTATTTTTATAGGCATCAAGTGCAGATCTGTATCTGTTAACCCGATCAAGTGTAGGAGCTGGCTTGCCTGCGATGCAGACGACTCGGCCTTTCAACTGGACCGAGGGGATGTCATCGCAGGAAAGCCAGCTCCCACATTAGATCAGTGTCACTTTCACTTAAGCGTTACGCCTGGGGTCAGCGAC
This sequence comes from Pseudomonas sp. PAMC 25886, assembly GCF_000242655.1. Classification (NCBI taxonomy): domain Bacteria; kingdom Pseudomonadati; phylum Pseudomonadota; class Gammaproteobacteria; order Pseudomonadales; family Pseudomonadaceae; genus Pseudomonas; species Pseudomonas sp. PAMC 25886. Next base: position 22,114 of record NZ_AHHC01000007.1, on the reverse strand, counting down.
GCAGGCAGCACCAGGCTCGGGGTCTCAAGCGAGGCCACCGGGTACGCGCAATAATCCGCCGCGTAATAGGCACTGGCGCGATGGTTGCCCGACGCCCCTACGCCGCCGAACGGCGCGCTGCTCGCGGCACCTGTCAGCTGTTTGTTCCAGTTGACGATCCCGGCACGGCTCTCCAGCCAGAACTGCTGGTAACGCGCTTCGGAATCCGACAGCAAACCCGCCGCCAAGCCGTATTGGGTGTTGTTGGCCTCGGCAATGGCCGCGGCGAAATCAGCGTAGCGGATCACTTGCAGCAGTGGGCCGAACAGCTCTTCGTCAGCACGATCAGCGACCTCGGTCACATCAATAATGCCCGGGGTCAGCAGCGCGGCCTGGGCCTGTGGCTGAGTCATCTCCAGCAACGCGATCGCGCCATTGGCCAGCAGCAATTCCTGGGCATCCATCAACGCCTTGGCGGCGCCGAGGGAAATCACCGAGCCCATGAACGGCGCCGGTTGTTGGTCGAACGCGCCCACTTCAATGGTCGAGCTCACCGCCACCAGGCGTGCGAGCAACGCATCGCCCCAAGCGCCTTCCGGCACCAGCAAGCGACGGGCACAGGTGCAACGCTGGCCGGCGGAGATAAACGCCGACTGGATAATGGTGTACACCGCGGCATCCACATCGGCCACTTCGTCCACCACCAGCGGGTTGTTGCCGCCCATTTCCAGCGCGAGGATCTTGTCCGGGCGCCCGGCGAATTGCTGGTGCAGATGGTTGCCGGTGCGGCTGGAGCCGGTGAAGAACAAACCGTCGATGCCCGGATTAGCCGCCAGGGCGATCCCGGTTTCCCTTGCGCCTTGCAGCAGGTTCAGCACACCCGCCGGCAGGCCGGCGTCGATCCAGCATTGCACGGTCAGTTCGGCGACTTTCGGGGTCAGCTCACTCGGTTTGAACAGCACGGTGTTACCCGCCAGCAAGGCCGGCACGATATGCCCGTTAGGCAAGTGACCCGGGAAGTTGTAAGGGCCGAACACCGCCACCACACCGTGGGGTTTGTGACGCAAAACGGCCGTGGCGTCGCCCAATGGGCCGCTCTTCTCGCCGGTACGTTCACGGTAGCTTTGCACCGAGATCGCAACCTTGTTGACCATGCTGGTGACTTCGGTGGCCGACTCCCACAAAGGCTTGCCGGTTTCCTCACCGATGCAGCGGGCGAGTTCGTCGGCACGGCTTTTCAGGTTGGCGGCGAAGGCTTCCAGCACGCTCAGGCGCTCCTCCAGGGAACGCTTGGCCCAAGCCGGGAACGCCTGGCGCGCGGCCTGAACGGCGGACTCGACCTGCTCGGCAGTCGCGCTGTTCCCCGACCACACCACCTGCTGGGTCACCGGGTTAAGCGATTCAACCACGTCACCCTGGCCAGCCAGCCAGCTACCTGCGATATACAACGAATTCATTATTTCGACTCCCGGGCAGCGGACAACGGTACGGCACGCACTTGATCACCGGCGATCAGTTGCAGGCGCTTGGCGGTCTGCTGATCGACCACCAGGGTGCCGGCAGCCAACCGCGCCGGTGCTGCGGTGATGCGGCAATCTTCACGTTTACGGTTATGGATCAGGAACGGCGTGGCGTCGTCGCCCGGCGTGCCAATCGCCAGCACCAGCGCTTCGCTGTCGCGTACCGCGCGGATCTTGGTGGTTTCACACTCCACCGCCGGGCCTGCGTCGAAGATGTCGACGTAACCCTGGTAGCTGAAGCCTTCGCTCTTGAGCATGCTCAAGGCCGGCTCGGTGTCGGTATGGACCTTGCCGATCACGTTGCGCGCGTCTTCGGACAGGAAGCAGGTGTACAGCGGAAACTTCGGCATCAGCTCGGCGATGAACGCCTTGTTGCCCACACCGGTAAGGTAGTCGGCCTGGCTGAATTCCATCTTGAAGAAGTGCCGGCCCAGGCTTTCCCAGAACGGCGAACGCCCGGCCTCGTCAGACATGCCACGCATTTCGGCGATGATCTTGTTACCGAACAGCTGCGGGAATTCCGCGATAAACAGCATGCGCGCCTTGGCCAGCATGCGGCCGTTAAGGCCGTTGCGGTAATCGGCGTGCAGGAACAGCGAGCACAGCTCGGAGTTGCCGGTCAGGTCGTTGGCCAGAAACAGCGTCGGGATTTCCCGGTAGATGTTCAGCTCCTGGGAAGCACTGACCGTCAGGCCCACCCGGAAGTTGTACCAGGGCTCGCGCAGGCCAACGGCACCGGCGATGGCGGAAATCCCCACCACGCGGCCTTCGTCGTTTTCCAGCACGAACAGGTAGTCTGCATCACCGCGCCCGGCTTCGCCGCGAAAGGTCTTTTCAGCCCAGCCGACCCGGTGGGTCAGGCGCTCTTCGTTGGCCGGCAAGGTGGTGAGGCCGGTGCCGGTGCTGCGCGCCAGATCAATCAGGGCCGGTAAATCGCTGCTGCGTACGGGACGAACGATCATGCTATCTCCTCAAACGGGCCGCTGTTGTCAGCCACCCGCGAAACTCTGTTTATACCGCTACCAGGCGCACGCTCGCGCCTTCGCCAACGCCCAGGGCCTCGGCGGTTTCCAGGTCCAGGGTCACTGGCTTGCCGGGCGCGTAGTCCAGCTCCAGCATCACTGCGCGGTAATCCTGCAACTGGCCGTTGCTGACCAGGTACTGGCGGCCGACACCCTTGGCCATCTCGCCGATCTTCACCGGCACCACACGGCTCTGGGCGATCGAGCGAATGCCCGACACCCGTGCGTGCAGCGTGGGGCCGCCGTCGAAGATGTCGATGTAATGGTCGGTCTCGAAGCCTTCGCGCATCAGGATGTCGAAGGTGATCTGCGCCCGCGGGTGCACCTGGCCCATGGCTTCCTGGGCGGCGTCCGGCAACAGCGGCACGTAGATCGGGTAATGCGGCATCAGTTCGGCAAGGAAGGTCCGGCTCTTCAACCCGCACAGGCGTTCGGCGGCAGCGTAGTTGAGGTCGAAGAAGTTGCGACCAATCGCATCCCAGAACGGCGAATCACCGTTCTCGTCGCTGTAGCCCACGATCTCGGTGACCACCGAATCGGCAAAACGCTCCGGGTGGCCGGCCACGAACAGCAGGCGACCACGGGAGTTGAGTTCCGACCACGGCGAACCCACCAGCTCCGGCACCACATAGAAACTGGTCAACAAGCTGTTGCCGGTCAGGTCGTGGCACTGCGAAAGCACGTGGATCTTGTTGTGGATCTTCAGCTCGCGGGAGGCGTGCACGAAGGTTTCGTTACGGAAGCTGTAGAACGGTTCCGAGTAGCCAGCCGAAGCGACGATGGCCGAGCAGCCCACCAGCTTGCCGGCGGCGGTGTCTTCGAGGACGAAGAAATAGCTTTCTTCACCGTTGAAGCTGACCTCGGCGGCGAAGGACGCTTCGCTTGCGGCGATCTTGTCGCTCAGGCGTTCGACATCATCCGGCAAGGAGGTGACACCAATCGGGCTGTCCGCAGCCAGACGCTGTACCTCGCCCAGATCAGCCATTTGCGCGGGGCGCATCACCAGCATGGTGTCACTCCTTAACTCGAAAAACTCACAGAGGGAAAAATGCCGGACAGGGGGAACTGCCTACACAGGACTTATTGTGTAAGCAGATCCATGTGGGAGCCGGGCTTGCCCGCGATGACGGTGTGTCAGTCAGCACAGATGTTGCCTGTGGCACCGCCATCGCAGGCAAGCCAGCTCCCACACTTGATCCGGTCCGGCCTTAAAATTTTTGTTCGACGCCAGGATCGCCAGGCGCCGAACGGTCCATCAGGCTTGCCTCAGCTTTTTCACAGCACGCTCGAAGCGGTCCAGGCCTTCCTGGATGTCGGCATCTTCCACCACCAGGCTCGGGGCGAAACGCACCACGTCCGGGCCGGCTTGCAGGATCATCAAGCCTTCACGCTCGGCGGCGTTGAAGATGTCCTTTGCCTTGCCCTTCCAGGCATCGCTCAGCACGCAGCCGAGCAGCAGGCCCAGGCCCCGCACTTCGGTGAAGATGCCGTATTGCTGGCCGATCTTCTCCAGGCGGGAAACGAACAGGTCATGCTTGGCATTAACACCGGCCAGCACTTGCGGGGTGTTGATCACGTCGATCACCGCTTCCGCCACCGCGCACGCCAGCGGGTTACCGCCGTAGGTGGTGCCGTGGGTGCCGACCACCAGGTGCTTGGCCAAGTCCTCGCGGGTCAGCATGGCTGCGATCGGGAAACCACCGCCCAGGCTCTTGGCGCTGGTGAGGATGTCGGGCACGACGCCGTAATGCTGGTAGGCGAACAGCTCGCCGCTGCGGCCCATGCCGGTTTGCACTTCGTCGAAAACCAGCAGCGCGTTGTTCGCGTCGCACAGGTCGCGGGCACCTTGCAGGTATGAAAGCTCAGCCGGCAATACGCCGCCCTCACCCTGGATCGGCTCCAGCACCACGGCGCAGGTCTTGTCCGAAACGGCGGCTTTCAGTGCCTCCAGATCGTTGTAAGGCACGTGGGTGATGCCGACGATTTTCGGACCGAAGCCGTCGGAATACTTCGACTGGCCACCCACGTTCACGGTGAACAGGGTGCGGCCGTGGAAGCTGTTCAGCGCGGCGATGATTTCGTATTTCTCGGTGCCGAAGCGGTCGAACGCGACACGACGGGCCAGCTTGAAAGCGGCCTCGTTGGCTTCAGCGCCGGAGTTGCAGAAGAACACACGCTCGGCAAACGTGGCGTCGATCAGCTTGTGGGCCAGGCGCAGGGCCGGCTCGTTAGTGAAGACGTTGGACACGTGCCACAGCTTGTTGGCCTGTTCGGTCAGTGCACCGACCAGCGCCGGGTGGGCGTGGCCCAATACGTTGACCGCGATGCCGCCGGCAAAGTCGATCAGCTCTCGGCCCGCCTGGTCCCAAACGCGGGAACCTTCGCCACGCACGGGGATGAAAGCGGCAGGTGCGTAGTTGGGAACCATGACCTGGTCGAAATCGGCACGTTGCACCGGGGCTTGCTCAACGGACATCGGAGTCTCCTGAAGAGGAACGCCTGCCTGAAACTGGCGGGCGATGCAGGGATTGTAAGGACAGTTTTCAGCGCGGCCTTGCCGCCAAGCGACAACTTCTTATAGCGCCAACCCGTGATTTTCGCGGGTTTACGCCAATGCGACAAATAGCATCGCAATGGCGCAGTTTAAACCGCCCGGCGTGGTTATGGGCGCCGTTGGCCGTAATTGATTTGAACCGGCGGCCGCGAGCGCCAATGCGCAACTATGTAGCTCCCAGGCAGGCGACTGCTTTGTGAAAGTGTTGATCTCATCCGCGTAAAAGGAAAGGCGCCATGCCTGGCATCGACGATCAACGTTTCTCACCTGATGTTGCAGAACAGCCCGACAGCCATTATCAACTGCTGGCCCAGGCCACTCCCGAATGGCTGGTGCTCGCCTCCGTGAACCGCCGCGCACGACTCAAGAACGCCACGCCTCATGTCAAGCCCTGGTACAAAACCGCCACCGGCGAGCAGCACCGCCAGTTACGCCTGCACACCGCCAGCCACTGGACCGCGCAAAACCAGGTCGAGCAACGCCTGGCATCGCTTCAAGACGTCAACGCGTTCGCCGCCCCCTTGCTGGCCGCAGCCCTGAAAAGCCGGTTCGGGCTCACGCTGGACGTCAGGGCCACATTTTTGCGCTTGTACATCCCCGCCACCATTCCCTGGTTTACGGTTAAAACCGGCGCCGCGCGCACCTGGACCGTTTCGCTGCTGGACGCCGCGCTGCACAACTTCGAGGCCAGCGAGACCCGGCCCGACGCCTTCGAGGCCGCCAGCACGTTCATTACCCAGCCCGATGCACGTGGCCACTTCCAGGTGTTGCCCGAGATCAACCGCAGCCTGTCTATCCCCGCGTTTACCCAACTGTGCAGAACCCTGGATATCGGTGCGCAGTACAAAATCTACCTGGAAGAGAACCTGGGCATCACCAATGGCCTGGTCGCGACGGTTCTGCAACGCGAAGTCAGGGCGAGTGAGCGTGCCGCGCTGGAGGCCGCGTTAAAGCTGGCCCATATGAAGGGCGACCTGGACGGTTCTATTTATGAGGCGTTGCAGGGCGTGCTTGATGGCCGGCCCGGCATGCAGATGGCGGGCAAGCCTGTGCATTGTCATGACCTGAGCATGATGTCTGCGCGACTGACCGCGATTGTGCTCTTCGCTCCCGACCTGGAGCGCCATCTCGCCACGGTGCCGGTGGTGGCCTACGTCCCGGACGACCCGGAACACCCCATCAAGCAATACGCCTCGACGGGCGCTCTGTGTGCCGAACTCACCCGGCAACTGCGCAACAGGGACTATCAACATTTCTTCAGCCGGTTCGTCGCCCACGAAGACCGTGGGTTCTTTTTCGCCAACCTCAACGAGCGCCTGAGCAAGATCACCTGGCACCCTCACAACCCTGCCGATCCGCAACCCACCTGGCGCGAAACCCCGCAGGCCCGGCCCAACCTGCAACTGAGTGCGCCGGGGTTTTCCGATGATTTATTGACGCATGTGTATCAGCAAAAGCTCAACAAGATCCTCAATGACGCCCAAGTCATCGCCGTTTCCACCGCCCGGGTCGACCAGAAAGCGCGCTGGGAGCTGTGGGATTCGTTCCAGAAAATCGCCACAACGCTGCTTGATATCGCCGCGCTGGTGGTTGCTCCGCTGGTGCCAGTACTGGGAGAACTGATGATGGCCTACATGGCCTATCAACTGCTGGATGAAACCTTCGAAGGCATCGTCGACTGGGCGCAAGGCCAAACCACTGAAGCCTTTGAGCACCTGATGGGCATGGTCGAGGCGTTGGTGCAACTGGGCACCTTCGGTGCGGGCGCAGCGATTGTCGCCGGTGAGTTTAGAGCGCTGTTACCGCAACGTACGGTCGCCTTCATCGACAGTTTCAAACCGGTTCAGGCTCCCAACGGCAAACCTCTGTACTGGAAGCCTGACCTGAAACCCTATGAGCGCAAAGTCACGCTTCCCGAACACTCAACCCCCAACGAACAAGGTATCCATCAACACCTGGACCAGGCCGTGATCCGCCTGGACGAGACCCCCTACGTGCTGAATAAATCACCCGGCGATGACGACTTCTCGCTGTTGCATCCGGGCCGCCCCGACGCCTATCAACCCAAAGCCTGGCACAACCAAACCGGCGCCTGGCAAACCGAGCTTGATCACCCCTTGTACTGGGACACAGACACACTGCTGCGTCGGCTGGGGCACACGGCAAGCACCTTCAGCCGCGAGGAACTGGAGCAGATACGACGTGTGAGCAACACCCCTGAAAACGTGCTGCGCCAGGTGCATGTTCAGCGCGAGCCCACCCCCGTGCTGCTGGAGGACACACTCAAGCGCTTCAAGATCGAGCAAGACATTTCGGCCTTCATCGAACAAATGAACAGCGACGATCCGGCGGTGTATAGCAACGCGTCCCCCCTGACTCAACTGCAATTACTCTGCGACAGCGGCATCTGGCCCGAAACCAGAACGCTGCAAGTGGTCGATGCCAGAGGCCAGATACTGTGGCAGTACGCGCCCCGCCAGAACGTCCCACGGGTGCGGATCAGCCAGGCGCAACTCACCAGCGGCGACTTGCCGAGAACCTTGCTTTTGTCATTGGATGAGCCTGAGATCAAGACACTGTTGGGCGAGGCGTTTGGTCAACCGCCCCGAGCGCTTGAGGTGCGCGCCCGCCTACTCAGGAAAAAAATTGCACAGACCGCCGAAGCACAAAAAACCAACCTGTTCGAGTCGCGCTACAGGGCCGCGAACCCACCCGAGCACGGCGCCGCTCAGCGACTGATGGACAGTAAACCCGGGCTCCCGGCCTCGGTAGCCAATGTGCTGCTGGAGCAGGCCAGCGACCTGGAGCGGGCAGAACTTCGCAGCGCAAAAATCCCCAAGCGCCTGGACCAACTGGCCAGCTGGGCACGCCAGGAAACCCGCTTGAACCGCGCCTATGAAGGCCTGTACCTCAACGCCCCGACAAACCTGGACACCCACACCCTGGCCCTGCATTCCCTGCCGGAGTTGCCGGGATGGTCGGGCAATGTTCGCCTGGAAGTGCGTGAACACACCTTCAGCGGCGCCCTGCGCGACAGTATTGGCAACGCCACCGCAAAGGAACGCAAAGTACTGGTGCATGAGGAGGGTCAATATCAGGCCTACGACAACGAAGGCCTGCACCTGCAGGGCGATTCCGACTTTTACACGGCGGTGCTGCAAGCCCTGCCCGACAACGAGCGCAATGCACTCAATCTTCACATCCGGCAAGGTCCACAACTACGCCAAGCCCTCGCCAGGGCGGCCTTGCCCCGTGACCGGCTGCGGCCCATTCTCGAGCGCCACCCCGTCAGACCACCCGCCGCCGGTCAAATCCCAAGGCTGCCAGGCGGCCTTAAGGGTTATCCGGAACCCCACCCGCCGATGCCCGCAGTGGGTGCTCCACTGTCTTTGCTCCAGCGCGCACAAGCGCTCTATCCCGCCGACACGCCAGAGCAAAACACACTATTGCTGCAGCGCCTGAATCGTCTCCCGGGCGGTGCATTGCCACAGTTGGAGCAACTGCACGTGGAATACGCACGACTGTCCCGGGATATGGCGGATTGGCGTAGAGACATCCCCCGCACCGATCCACAAACACACGCCCCGCTTTCCGCTGACACCTACGCCTATGAACAGCAAAAACGTGGCGTACTGGCCGAGCAGATCCAACGCTGCTGGCGCCGGGAAACCGAGCCTGCCATGAATGAAGATGGCGAAATTGTCGGCTATAGCCTGGTGTACGAAGAACCCATCATGGGGCAACTGCCCACACTGACAGCCAACTTCGAGCATGTCTCGACACTCGGCTTGATGGGTGATGAAGGCACCTCGGGCGTCCTGGGGTTTATCCAGCACTTTCGCAATCTGCGAACCCTGGAATTGCGCGGCATGCCGCTGGGGGTTTTTCCCGATGAATTGGCGATGATGCCGCACCTGACCGAACTGGTGCTCGACAACTGCAACGTTCAACTGACCGGGCAGAGCCTGGCAGCGCTGTCGTCGATGACGCGCCTGGAATCCCTGGACCTGTTCAACAATCCGCTGGGCAGAGTACCGAGTGTCGAAGCGATGCCCAGCCTCAAGTACCTGGACCTGTCCTCCACCGGGATTGACCAAATCCCGGCCGGCTTACTCACACGCCCCAGGCTTGAAAGTGCAATTCTCAACAACAACCGCATCGCCGAATTGCCCGATGCGATATTCGAACTGTCGGGCGCGATCAGTGAAGGGTTAGACCTGGAGAACAACCCCTTCCCCGAGCCCCTCATCGCGCGTATCAAACAGCATTTCCAGCACACCGGGGAACGCTGGGAAACGACTGCGCCATGGCCAGACATCAACAGCCTCAAAGCACTCTATCCGACCTTCAGCACCCACGAATGCAACCTGTTCATCTTCAACATGCCCGGCAGTCTCGAAGCCGGTCGACTGGAACTGAGCCGCCTGGGCGCCGAGTACGAAAAACTGACAGCAGACCTGCAAGAGTGGCAAATCAGCGTTCCCACGCACCACCCCATCCTGGGCACGGAACTCCCGCAGCAGGTTCGCGCGCAGGAGCAAGTCAAACGCCAGGCGTTCAAGGAATTGCTGGAAGCCTGCTGGCGCCGGGAACTTTCAACGGATGACGCCGACGACGGCCCCACCCTCACCCACGAGCTGAGTTACACCACCACGCTGCTGGGGGATTTCCCCACCGTGACCGCCAATTTTGATCATGTGACACTGCTGTCGCTATACGGCGAAGACGCCACCAGCGGCATCGGCCACTTTCTTGAAAGCTTCCCCAGGCTCAGAAGCCTTTCCATCCAGGGCTACCGGCTGCAACGCATCCCCGAGCAAGTCTTCCGGCTGGCACGCTTGCGTGAACTGATCCTGCCACACGGCGATATCCACCTCACTGTTGAGTCGAACAACGCGCTGGCAGACCTGCACCAGCTGACCTATCTGGACTTGAGCGACAATGTGTTGAGCCTCACGCCGCGGCTGGGCAACCTGCAGCAACTGGCGATCCTGGACTTGCAATCCACCGGTATCCAGCAGGTACCACAAGGGCTGTTTTCATTGAGGAACATCGTCGCCGCCGACCTCAGGGACAATGCGATCCGGCATATCGACAGCGGCATCCTGGAAATGCCCGTGCCCAACTTCAACGCAATACTATGGGACGGGAATCCACTGTCGAGGCCAAGCCTGGCCAACCTTCGACGTTATGCACAACGCCACCGCATGGACCTGCCGACCGAGCAATAAAGCCTAACCGCGCTCGGACGGCACCGACGACAACTCGAACGGGCTGCTGCTGCGGCGCTGGTTACGGTCTTCACGGGGGGTGGCGCCAAAGAAGTTGCGGTAGGCGCTGGAGAAGTGCGGCCCCGAGGAGAAGCCGCACGACAGGCCGATCTGGATGATCGACTTGCTGGTTTGCATGAGCATCTGGCGGGCCTTGTTCAGGCGCAATTCCAGGTAGTACTGGCTGGGAACACGATTGAGGTATTGCTTGAAGATGCGCTCGAGCTGTCGTCGGGACACGCACACATGCTGGGCGATTTCGTCGGTGGTCAGCGGTTCTTCGATGTTGGCCTCCATCAGCAGTACGGCCTGGGTCAGCTTTGGATGACTGGAGCCCAGGCGGTTTTGCAGCGGGATACGCTGGCGCTCGCCGCCTTCGCGGATGCGCTCCACCACCAGTTCTTCCGAGACGGCGCCCGCCAGTTCGGCACCGTGATCACGGGCCAGCACCGCCAGCAGCAGGTCGAGTACCGACATGCCACCGCAGGCGGTCAGGCGGTCACGGTCCCAGTCGAACAGATGGCTGGTGGCGATGACCTTGGGGAAACGCTCGGCGAAATCGTCCTGCCAGCGCCAGTGCACGGCGGCGCGATAACCGTCGAGCAAACCCAGTTGTGCCAACGGGTAAACACCGGCCGACAAACCGCCAATCACGCAGCCGGCGCGCACCAGTTGTTTGAGTGCGGTGCTGAGTTGGGACGCAATGACGGTCGGCGGCTCATCCGCCAGCAGGAACAGCTTTTGAAAGCCTTCCAGCTTGCCGGCCCACGGCTCACCCGGCAGTTGCCAGGCGCCGTCGACTGGCGGTTCGGCCTGCAAAAACGAGAGTTCGTACACCACGTCCGGATGCACCCGCTGAGCAACGCGCAAGGCCTCCTCAGCCAGCGCAAGCGTCAGTGCTTTAGTGCTGGGCCAAATCAGGAAACCAATTCGATGGGCAGTCATGGAGTGCTATCCGAAGCGAAAAACAGTAATGAAGACAAAGGCCAATGCTAGCCCGTAAACCAACACAAATCTCAAAACATATAGAGATCTAATGTGGGAGCTGGCTTGCCTGCGATGGCGGCATGTCTGTGCCAGAGAGGCAAACTGACCCACCGCTATCGCAGGCAAGCCAGCTCCCACAGGGGATCGGGGCCAGCCTTAAAGCTGTGAAGCTTGCACTAATTCAGTGCATAAAAGCAGTTCTGTTTACTTCAAGCTGCCGGAAAGAAACTGCTGCAAACGCTCAGACTGTGGGTTAACCAGCACTTCGCGCGGGTTGCCACGTTCTTCGACGATGCCTTTGTGCAGGAACACCAGTTGGTTGGAGACTTCACGGGCGAAGCCCATTTCGTGGGTCACCACCACCATGGTCCGGCCTTCCTGGGCCAGGTCCTGCATCACTTTGAGCACTTCGCCCACCAGTTCCGGGTCGAGGGCCGAGGTGGGCTCGTCAAACAGCATCACCTCAGGTTCCATCGCCAACGCACGGGCAATCGCCACACGCTGCTGCTCGCCACCGGACATGTGGCCGGGGAACGCATCCTTACGATGGCCCACCCCCACTTTAGCCAGGTAGTGCTCGGCCTTTTCCCGGGCATCTTTTTTCGACATGCCGAGGACGTGCACCGGCGCTTCCATGACGTTTTCCAGCGCCGTCATGTGGGACCACAGGTTGAAGTGCTGGAACACCATCGACAGCCGCGAACGCATGCGTTGCAGCTGTTTGGGGTCCGCGGCTTTCATGGCGCCGTCTTTGTTGGCCACCAGTTTCAGCTCTTCGTTATTGAGCAGAATCTTGCCGGCGTGGGGTTGCTCCAGCAGGTTGATGCAGCGCAAAAAGGTACTTTTGCCCGAACCACTGGACCCGATGATGCTGATCACATCACCGGCCGCGGCGGCCAGGGACACACCTTTGAGCACTTCATGACTGCCATAGCGTTTATGCAGGTCTTGGACTTCAAGTTTGTACATGCGGTCGGTTCTCACAAAAACAGTTGGTCAGTCGTTGAGCAAGCGCCCGTGCCGCAGCGCTTCGCGCCCCGCCACCTTGGCCAGCCAGAAACCCGCTTGGGCATAACGCAGCCGTTCAACGGCAAACAACACCCCAGGCGTGCCCGCGCAAACAATGCTCACGCGGTCGGACAAGGGATCGATCACTTCAAATATCGGGTCGCCGGCTTCCACGACATCCCCGGCTTTACGCAGGTAACTGATCACGCCGGCGTGGGGCGCGAACAACAACTCGGTGCCTTCAAAGGGCAGGCCTTCGCAGGGTTCGTGTTGCGGCGCGGGCCATTCACCACGGATCAGGCCTTGCTCGGCGAGGAACGCCAGAATGCCTTCGGCGTGGAAAATCGCTTCGTCACGGCCGGTGTCGGCCTGGCCGCCCAGCTCCAGGGTCGTCGCCAGGCACGCCAGTGGAATCTGCGCCTCGGGAAACGCCCGGGATAAGCGCAACCACGGCAGCGAACAGGCTTCGTCAAACGAACTGCCGCCGGAATCTTCCGCCAGCAGGCCGACCTTCACATTCAAATGCGCAGACAGCGATCGCCACTGCGGCCAGTGCTGCGGCAGCGCGTACATGTGCAGCGCGGCCTCGGCATCGCAATGCAAGTCGAGGACGACGTCGGCGGTGCACGCATGGCTCAGTAAAACCCGCTGCATGCCTTGCAACTGGCTACTGGGCGCCGGCAGGGCGTTGAGCGCATCGGTCATGGCCTGGCGGATCATCCGGACGTTGGCGTGCGGGTCATCGCCCAAGCGGTCCTGGAGCAACGCGGCAACCGGCTCGCTCAACTCAACGAAATCCCGGTTGAAATTCTTGCCGCTGCCGATCTCGAAACGGCCCTGGTGGCTGCCTTGCAGCAACTGCCCAAGGCCCATCGGATTGGCCACCGGCACCAGCTCGATCACGCCGTTAAGAGCGCCTTGCTGTTCCAGTTCGGCCAGGCGCTTCTTCAGCTCCCAGGCGGCACGCATGCCGGGCAATTCATCGGCGTGCAGGCTGGCCTGGATATAGGCCTTGCGCTCGCCGCTGCCGAAACGGAACACCGTCAGCTGGCGTTCGCAGCCCAGGTGACCCCAGGGCAACAGGTGATCGATACGTTCCATATCAATGCTTCCGTGGAGCCAGGTAGCTCAGCCAGCGGCCTTCGGCCAACTTGAACAGGCGCACCAGGATGAAGGTCAGGCACAGGTAGAACGCGCCGGCGGTGATATAGGCTTCGAACGGCAAGTAGTACTGGGCGTTCACCGTGCGCGCGGCACCGGTGATGTCGATCAGGGTGACGATGGAGGCCAGGCTGGTGGTCTGGAGCATCATGATCACCTCGTTGCTGTATTGCGGCAGCGCCCGGCGCAGGGCCGATGGCAGCAGGATCCGGCGATACAGCTTGTAGCGCGACATGCCCATCGCCTTGGCCGCTTCGATCTCGCCATGGGGCGTGGCCTTGAGGCTGCCGGCGATGATTTCGGCGGTGTAGGCGCTGGTGTTTACGGCGAACGCCAGGCACGCGCAGAAGGTCGCGCTGGACAGCAGCGGCCACAGGAAGCTTTCACGCACCGCTTCAAACTGGGCCAGGCCGTAGTAGATCAAGAACAGCTGCACCAGCATCGGCGTGCCACGAATCACGTAGGTGTACAGCCAGGCCACGCCGTTGACGATTGGTTGCTTGGACACGCGCATCAGGCCTAGGGGCAAGGCCGCGAGCAAGCCGAAGAACAGCGAAATGGCCAGCAGTTTCAGGGTGGTCAGCAAGCCGCCGAGGTACAGCGGCATGGCCTCCCAGATGACGTTGTAGTCGAAGATCATAGATCAGCCGCCTTTACGCCTACCGAGTAGCGCTTCTCAAGATGACGCAGGGCCAGCAACGACACGCTGGTGATCACCAGGTACATCGCCGCCACTGCGAGGAAGAAGGTAAAAGGTTCGCGGGTGGCGTCTGCCGCCTGCTTGGCCTTGAACATCATGTCTTGCAGGCCCACCACCGAAATCAGTGCGGTGGCCTTGGTCAGTACCAGCCAGTTGTTGGTAAACCCGGGGATCGCCAGCCGAATCATCTGCGGCACCATCACCCGGAAAAACACCTGGAAGGGGCTCATGCCATAAGCAAGGCCGGCTTCGGCCTGGCCCTTGGGAATGGCCATGAAGGCGCCACGGAAGGTTTCCGAGAGATAGGCGCCAAAGATGAAACCCAGGGTGCCGATGCCGGCGGCCAAGGGGTTCAAGTCAATGTAGTCGTTGTAGCCGAGCAGCGGCGCAACGCGGTTAAGCAGGTCCTGACCGCCGTAGAAAATCAGCAGGATCAGCACCAGGTCGGGGATCCCGCGGATCACCGTGGAGTACAGGTCGCCCAGCCAGGCCAACCAGCGCACCGGCGACAGGCGTAACGCGACCCCGATCAGACCCAGAACAATGGCCAGGGCCATGGACGACAAGGCGAGCTGAAGCGTCAACCATGCGCCATCGAGGATGACAGCCCCGTAGCCTTTCAACATGATTCAGGTCCTCGAAAAGGGGGATGAAAAAATGGCGCAAACTTCAGAGACCCTGTTGCTTGCGCCATTCTGGACAGACAGCTGCGACGGTTTACTTGGCTTCTGGGCCGTAAATGTCGAAGTTGAAGTACTTGTCCTGGATTGCCTTGTATTTGCCGTTGGCACGGATCGCGGCGATAGCAGCGTTGATGCGGTCCAGGTTTTCCTTGTCGCCTTTACGCACGGCGATGCCGATGCCGTCGCCGAAGTATTTGGCGTCGGTGAAGGCCGGGCCGATGAACGCGTAGCCTTTACCGGCTGGCGTGTCGAGGAAACCTTCCTGCAACAGGGTGGCGTCGGCCACGGTGCCGTCGAGACGACCGGCTTCTACGTCCAGGTAGATTTCGTTCTGCGAGCTGTAAGGCACCACGGTGGCGCCTTTCGGAGCCAGGACTTCCTTGGCGAAACGGTCGTGGATCGAACCGCGCTGTACGCCGATCTTCTTGCCTTTCAGTTCATCCAGGCTGTCGCTGACAACGGTACCTTCCTTCAACACCAGGCGCGCCGGGGTCAGGTAGTAACGGTTGGTGAAGTCCACGGACTTCTTGCGATCTTCAGTGATGGACATCGAGGACAGGATAGCGTCGATCTTGCGCACTTTCAGCGCCGGGATCAGGCCGTCGAATTCCTGCTCGACCCAGGTGCACTTGACCTTCATCTCTTCGCACAGGGCGTTGCCGATGTCGTAGTCAAAACCGACGATGCTGCCGTCCGGTGCCTTGGAGGCAAACGGAGGGTAAGCCGCTTCAATACCAATCTTCAGGGGCTTGCCTTCGGCGAAAGCCTGCATGGACAGCACGGACAGCGCCAGGGCGCCCAACAGCACGAGTTTCTTCATCTTGGGACTCCATCGGTATAGGGCAAAACAGCAGTATGAGCCAGAGCCCACGATGCGACTGAGTGAAACCGAATAGCGTTGCTGCGTCCTGCGCCAGTTCAACATCGGCGACGACGAGCGAGTGATCGGCATTCTAACGACAGGCCGGAAGCCGATATTTCCTCAATGCGACAACAATTTACAGAAGCACCGAGAAAGCGGTTCCAGCACATTGACAGCCTCTGGATTTTATGCAGAGGCAAAAGATATTAAACCTGTTAACGCTGCAAATTGCGGGCCTATTATTCGCAAACCCTTCTAGCACGGCAAGTGTAGCGTTTGATCTAATTTTTCAGGGCGTCTAAAACGCGGGTTTTCGGGACACGGGCGTAGCACTTTGCCTCATGTTTGGGCGCGGGGTTACACATTTACGGGGTTCGGTAACATTCAGAAACTTCCTACAATGAAAACCGATATTTATTGGTATGGGAGTTGAAACGCGATCCACTGTGGGAGCTGGCTTGCCTGCGATGGCGGTGGGCCAGCCAACACAGTGGGGTCTGATACGCCGCCATCGCAGGCAAGCCAGCCCCCACATTAATGCGGTCTTGGCAGTGGCATTTGCCGCTCCTCACAAAAAAGCCCCACCCGGCCTACGCCGAATGGGGCTTTGCCCTACAACCCCGCCTTACGCGACGTTCATGGTCTTGTGCGTCTCGATCAAATGCGCCACCACACTCGGGTCCGCCAGGGTGGAGATATCCCCCAACCCGTCGTATTCAGCGGTCGCAATCTTGCGCAGGATCCGGCGCATGATTTTCCCCGAACGGGTCTTCGGCAAGCCCGGCGCCCACTGGATCACATCCGGTGAAGCAATCGGCCCGATCTCTTTACGCACCCAGTTTTTCAGCTCCAGACGCAGCGCTTCATTCGGCTCTTCGCCGTTTTTCAGCGTCACATACACATAGATGCCCTGGCCTTTGATGTCGTGCGGCACACCCACCACCGCCGCTTCCGCGACTTTCGGGTGGGCAACCATCGCGCTTTCAATCTCGGCGGTCCCCATGCGGTGGCCGGACACGTTCAGCACGTCGTCCACACGCCCGGTAATCCAGTAGTAGCCATCCTCGTCACGGCGTGCACCGTCACCGGTGAAGTACATGCCACGGAAGGTCTTGAAGTAGGTGTCCACAAACCGGTCATGGTCGCCGTACAGGGTACGCGCCTGGCCCGGCCACGAATCCAGAATCACCAGGTTGCCCTCGGCGACGCCTTCGATCAGGTTGCCCAGGTTGTCCACCAGTGCCGGCACCACGCCAAAGAACGGCCGTGCCGCCGAACCCGGCTTGAGCGCATGGGCGCCCGGCAACGGGCTCATCATGTTGCCGCCGGTTTCGGTCTGCCACCAGGTGTCCACGATCGGGCAACGGGATTGGCCGACGTTCTTGTAGTACCAGTCCCACGCTTCCGGGTTAATCGGCTCACCCACCGAACCCAACAGGCGCAAGCTGCTGCCGTCGGCGCCTTCCACGGCGGCCTTGCCGGAGGCCATCATGGCGCGGATCGCGGTCGGTGCGGTGTAGAGGATGTTGACCTGGTGCTTGTCGACGATCTTCGCCACCCGGGTGATGTCCGGGTAGTTCGGCACGCCTTCGAACATCAGCGTGGTCGCGCCGTTGGCCAGTGGGCCATAGACAATATAGGTGTGGCCGGTGACCCAGCCGACGTCGGCGGTGCACCAGTAGATTTCGCCCGGGCGGTAGTCGAACACGCGCTCGTGGGTCAGGGCTGCATACAACAGGTAGCCGCCGGTGGTGTGCTGCACGCCCTTCGGCTTGCCGGTGGAACCCGAGGTGTAAAGGATGAACAGTGCTTCTTCGGCGCCCATCTCTTTCGGCGCGCACACGGTGCCCGCCACTTTCATCAGGTCTTCGTACCAGATGTCGCGATGCTGGTTCCACTTGATGTTGCCGCCGGTGCGCTTGCACACAATGACTTTCTGGATGCTGCTGGTTTCCGGGTTGGTCAGGGCGTCGTCGACGTTGGCCTTCAGGGAAATTTTCTTGCCGGCACGGATGCCTTCGTCGGCGGTGATCACCACCTTGGATTTGCAGTCGATGATCCGACCGGCCAGGGCTTCTGGCGAGAACCCGCCAAACACCACCGAGTGAATCGCACCGATCCGGGCACAGGCCAGCATGGCGACCGCAGCTTCGGGAATCATCGGCATATAGATAGTCACCACGTCGCCGCGGTGCACATCCTGGCCGCGCAGGGCGTTGGCGAACTTGCAGACTTCTTCATGCAGCTCGCGGTAGGTGATGGTGCGGCTTTCGGCAGGGTCGTCGCCCTCCCAGATGATTGCCGCCTGGTCGCCACGCTCGGCGAGATGACGGTCCAGGCAGTTGTAGGAAACGTTGAGGGTGCCGTCGGCAAACCACTTGATGTCGACATGGTGATCGTCGAAGGAGGTCTGCTTCACCGTGGTGAAAGGCTTGATCCAGTCAAGGCGCTTGGCTTGCTCGCGCCAGAAACCGTCGGGGTTGACCACCGACTGCTGGTACATGGCCTTGTAGGTCGCCTCATCGGTCAGCGTGTTGGCTGCTACTTCGGGGCGAACGGGGTACAGAGAAGCCGCACTCATCTTTCTTACCTCGGTGACATAGTTGTTGTTGTATGGCCCTGTTGTAGCCGGGCCGGGCCTATAGAACCATTCGACGATGGTAGTAACAAGCCCCTACAAATTGCCCACCTATACCCCGGCGGCGCTCTGGCCCGCGGCCTGTGGCGCTTTGCAGGTTTCTGAAAAAACCTTCATCTCGGGATTGTTACAAAAACCACCAATAGTGTTTATCAAAAGCACGGGTATATGAATTAAACCCGTGCGCCTAAAATCAACCACGCCATCAAGGCACTGTGATTAACAACGTAACAGCCCCCACGAAGGCAACGTTAATCCGAACTTCCCAATCAAGTTACACACGTGGCCTCACAAGGGCCCCGTGACCCCTTTCGACCGCCAAAAGGTAAATAGTAAAATGAAAGCGTTATTAGTTATGGCCCTTAGCAGCTTGTGCGCCACCGCCGCCCTGGCCGACGAAGCCCCGACTGACGTAGCCAGCCAGAGCACTCCGATTGTTGAGGATTACACTTACAGCACCCACTTGGACGTCGCTAAAGTTTTGTCGATGAGCAATGTTCCGGATGTATGCGAAGTTGTACCGGTAAAAATGGAATATGAAGATTCACAAGGTCAGCGTCATATTCTTCAATATCAGGTCATGGGTAACGGTTGCTCTAACGGCTGATAACTTCGTTAGTTGCCATTGACTCAGATCTTATTCGCCGCAAGAAATCGTTCTTGCGGCAAAGAGCCGGCTTCTCCCCCCCACCGCTTAAATCGAATGCTACGATTGTGGCGCCGCCACCTCACCTGCACGGCAGGATGCATTCATGCGAGCCAGTTTCGAAAAAATCCCAACCGAGGCGAACACCTCCTGGACCCTGCTGAACAGGCGTCTACCGGAGGCGATTCCGTTTGAATGGCATCACCATCCCGAATACGAACTGACCCTCACCCTCAACAGCCGCGGGCACCGCTATATCAGCAACGATGTGGCGCTGTACGATGATGGCGACCTGGTGCTGGTGGGCCCGAACGTGCCCCACAGCTGGTCTTCCGCCGAGCTGATCGACCCCGCCACACCGCACATTGCCCTGGTTATCTGGTTTTCCGAGGCCTGGGCGGATTCGCTGGTGCAGCTGTTTCCGGAGATGGCATCGACGCGCGCACTGTTGGCTGCAGCGCGGCAGGCACTGAGCTTCAGTGACGCCACGTCCCGGGCACTGCGGCCGGTGATCGAAGCCATGGTCGAGCAAGACGCCTCCCAGCGGCTGATCTCGTTGCTCACCGTGCTCAACACATTGTCCCGGGACATCGCCGCGCAGCGCATTGCGACAGAACACGCAGCCCCTCACATCGTTGAAGACGCCCGCATCCGCCGCGTCCTGGACCACTTGCACGGCCACTATGCGCAACCTGTGGGCATTCCCGAATTGGCGCAAATGGCCTGCGTCAGCGTCTCCGCCTTCCACCGAATGTTCCGCAAACACACACGCTGCACGGCACTGGACTACATCGTTCGGCTGCGTATCGGACACGCCTGCGCGCTGTTGATGCAGGGCAACCTGGCGGTCAGCGCGATTTCCGAACAGGTGGGCTATGCCTCCCAGGCGTTGTTCAATCGGCAGTTCAAGGCGCACAGGGGCATGACGCCTTCACACTTTCGGGCTCAGCACGGCCATCACTTTCAATAAGCCGATTCTTCTACACGCCTTACAACAAACGCCAGAATCGTACTGCTCAACGCTCCAAATCAGGCTGCCGCCCGAGCAGGCCGGAGTGATTCCATACCTGTATGCACAACAACAATACAGGTCACCCCATGAGCAACTACCACGCCTTCGAATGTGCCGAGCTACCGGACGACTACAAGCGCAGCATCGTCGCGATGAAAAAGGCATTGCGCGCGCAAATCGGCGATGTGCCCGCGCTGTTGGCCGAAGTCAGCGAGTTCATTAGAGCTGAAATCGCCTCGATCAAGGCTACTACCGCCTGGCCCGAACTCGACTTTGAGACCATCGCCAACGGCCGGGTCACCGAAGAACAACGAGCCCTCATCAAACGCCGGGGCTGCCTGGTGATCCGCAACCACTTCCCCCGCCTGCAAGTGTTCGGGTGGGACAAAAGCCTGCTGGACTACCTCGACCACAACCATTTCGACGAGGTGTACCGCGGCCCGGCCGACAACTTCTTCGGCAACCTCGAAGCCTCACGCCCGGAAATATTCCCCATTTATTGGTCCGACGCCCAGATGCAGGTGCGCCAACACGAACGCATGGGCGCCGCACAGTCATTCCTCAACCGCCTGTGGACCATCAACTCCCAGGGCCGGCAATGGTTCGACCCGGACGTCAACGCGCTGTACCCCGACCGCGTGCGCCGCCGCCCACCCGGCACCACCTCCAAAGGGCTTGGCCCACACACCGATTCGGGCGCGCTGGAACGCTGGCTGCACCCCGCCTACCTCAAGGTGTTCGACAAGATCTACCGCAACGACTTCAAGTCCTACGACCCCTGGGACGCCGCGCATCGCACCGAAGTCGATGAATACGCCTACAAGGACACGGTGAAATGCTCGGCCTTCCGCACCTTCCAGGGCTGGACCGCGCTGTGCGACATGCAGGCCGACCAGGGCGTGCTGCATACCTTGCCGATCCCCAAGGCCATGGCCTACCTGCTGCTGCGGCCGTTGCTGGACGACGTCCCCGAAGATGAGCTGTGCGGTGTTGCACCGGGCAAAGTGCTGCCGATTTCAGAGAAATGGCACCCGCTGCTGGTCCAGGGCATGACCCCGATCCCTGATGTGCAGGCTGGCGATTCAGTGTGGTGGCACTGCGACGTGATCCACAGCGTCGCCCCAGTCGAAAACCAACAAGGCTGGGGCAACGTGATGTACGTGCCCGCCGCGCCCATGTGCCCGAAAAACCAGCGGTACGCCAAGGATGTGCTCCGGGCGTTCGAGCAAGGGGTTTCGCCGGATGACTTTGCCCGGGAGGACTACGAGAAAGACTGGAAAGACCGCTTTATGACACCACAACTGAATGCCCTCGGCCGTAAAGGGCTGGGGCTGGAATAAACACCACTCCGGCGCATCGAAACAAACGCCTACCGCCCGTCAAAAAAATCCAAGCCAGGCAAAGCCTTGTAAACCCGGACCTTGGCTGCAAACACCACCATTTTGGCCGCTCGCCGAGACCATCCGCCGCAACACAAAGCCGAATTTTTCCCTATAATGCGCGGGTAAATCGGGCCTGCAATATCCCTTTACACTGGGATGAAGAACCAGACCTGAGGCCCCGCTGGAGCTCGCAAGCATCGCTCCGCCCCTCAAGCCTCAAGCAGAACACCCGTAACCCTGATTCCGTTTAATGCGTGCGCTAGCTGCAACAAACGATTCCTTAAGATCCACCGCGGCCTTTGGGCCGTGTGAACACCCCACCATCCGGTTTCACACGGGCACCTTAGAGCCCTCACGCAGGAGACGACACGTCATGCTGAGCTGGGACGAGTTCGACAAAGAAGAAGACGGCGAAGTAGTTGCCAAAGGCGCCAACGCCGGCCACGCCACCGAAGCCAACATGGACCGCCTCGACGGTGCCGGTGCTGCCGCCGCCATCGAAGCCCGCGCCGTCACCGCCGCTGACTCCGCCGCCATCGTGCGCGCCAAGGCCGCCCTCGACAAACTCGACGTCGCCGAAGGCCTCGCCGAACTCGAAGGCTCTGCCGCCCGCGTCGCCGTAGACGAAAAGCGCATGATCAACTGCCGCGCCGACCTCAACCAACTCGTGCCTTTCAAGTACGACTGGGC